>CAIPBN010000159.1 GCA_903863315.1 uncultured Verrucomicrobiota bacterium
ACCTTCCCTGCCGTTCTGTTTGCTAAAGCGGTTTGCGCCAAAAGCCTTATCGGGGACGAATCCTCCTCTCTCCGCCACCTCTTCAGCTTCCCCCTCAGGAAACTACATGCATCGGCGGTTCATCGCTCGAACCGTTTCTTCAGCAGGTTGTTGCCGTAGATCTGTAGAATCAGCTCTGAGGCGAGCCGTCCGGATTCGGCGGGCACGGCGGGTTCACGCCCGCTGCGGATGGCGTCCACGAAATCACGAATGATGGCTTCGTGACCGGCGGTGTCGGCGACCGCCGCGCTGGTTGCGCCGTCGTGGACTTGGAAGCTCTTCTCCGCCGGGTTGGGCACGCCCTCGATTTCCCAGCGGGTGATGCAGTCGTTCTCCATCACGAGCGAGCCGGCGGTGGCGTGGATTTCCAGCCGCGTGGGAAAGCCGGGCTTGCACGCCGTCGAGGCGGTGAACGTGCCAATCATGCCGCTTGAATAGCGCAGCAGCGCAACGCCGTGGTCCTCGACCTCGATGTCATGCACGAAACGGTCACAGAAGCTCACGACCTTGTCCGGCATCCCGAAGAACCAGCAGAGCAGATCGGCATTGTGCGCAGCCTGCTGCGTGAAGGCCCCGCCGCCGTCCACGGCGCGCGTGCCGCGATACGCGCCGGAGCGGTAGTAAGCCGCGTCACGCCAGAACTTCACCGCCATGTCCGCCGCAAACACACGCCCGAAGGCACCCGCGTCGAGCAGGCGCTTCACGGCGACATTGTCAGGACTCATGCGGCGCTGATAGGTGACGGCGAGCTTCACGCCAGCGTCCCGGCAGGCGCGTATCATGCGGTCCATTGCGTCGGTGGAGATTTCCAGAACCTTCTCGGTGAGCACGTGCTTGCCGAGCGCGGCGGCTTCGAGAGCGCCTTGGTGGTGAAGCCCGTTGGGCGTGGTAAGAATGACCGCGTCGAAGGGCACGTCCACCGCCGCAAGCGTGGGAAACACGCCCGCGTCCACGGGCAAGGCCTCCGGCCTGCGCCCGCTGCGTGAGACGACACCTGCGACCTCGACGCCCGGCAGGTTCGCGATGGCTTTGAGGTAGGTGCGGCTGATGTTGCCGGAGCCGACGATGACGAAGCGGAAGGGCGGATTCACAGTGGGGTTCTCGCAGAGACAGGATTTTACAACACGCATCGCGCTCAAAGCAGGCCGGTCTTCCGCATCCACGCCAGCGCGTCGTCCGGCCAGGCCTTGGCGTCCTTCGTGCATCGCAAGCCATAGCCGTGGCCGCCGGTCGGGTAGAGCTTGAACTCGTGCGCCACCTTGGCCGCCTCCAGCGCGGCATGATAAATCTTGCTGCCGATGACGTGAGTCTTGTCGTCCTCGCTGTGGACAATCAGCGTCGGCGGGAGGCTGGCCTTGAGGTTCAGGTCCGGCGCGACGTGCCCGTTCTTGTCGTCGAGGTAGGCCGGATACACCAGCACGGCGAAGTCCGGCCGGCAGCTCTGCTGGTCCACGGCGTCCACTGCCGGATACGCCCGCGCCTCAACGGGAGCGCTCGCCTTTGCGGCGAGATTGCCACCAGCGGAGAAGCCGATGACGCCAAGCCGCTTCGGGTCAAGGTTCCATTCGGCGGCGCGTGCGCGGGTGAGGCTCAAGGCGCGTTGGAGGTCTTGCAGCGCACCCGCGCGATTACTGGGCGTGCGATACTTCAAGACCAGCGCGCTGATGCCATGGGCATTCAGCCACGCGGCAATCTCCGTGCCCTCCTTGTCATGCACCACATAGCTGTAGCCGCCGCCGGGACAGACAATCATGGCCGGGGCGGGCACATCTTTCTTCGGCGCGGGGAACAACTCCAGCACAGGCCGGCTGATATTGGTGATGCGCTTGAAGCCATCGCCCTTCGCCGGCAGGTCGCGCTCGGACTCCTTCGCGCCCTGGCCGGGCATCGTCCCATCGGGCCACACCGCAACGGTTGCCAGGGGCGGTGCCGCCGGTGGCGCGGAGAGACTGGTGGCCTGCGCGCAGGCCACCCGCGCGACGAGGGCAAGGACGAGAGTGATGCGGATGAAGTGGGATTCCATGTCGGCAGACTGTTGGTGGAGGAGCGGGTGTTGCTGATTGGATTGCTGATTGGTCGGCTGCAACGGTCAGTGAGCAGCTCAGCGCGGAGGCTACCCGACGCTGGTCCCATCGCCAACACGATCATGGCGTGTCGCATCGCCAGCTCGTCCGAGTGGACGGGGCGGCCTCCCCCCGAGTGCGGTTGGGAATGGAGGTGCGCAACAGCACCCAGCCGCCAGCGAACTACGTGGGCGGCCTCGCTCCTCCAAGAACCACCATTTCTCCTTCAATTCGCACGGCGGTGCCGCCGTCAGTTCATCACTACAAACAAAATGTATCGCTCTTCCTATCTTCATGACTGCCGTCCGCGGACGGCGAAGTTCCTCTCTGCGGCTGTGTGGCTGACGCTGGCGCTCGGCGCGAGCGCGCAGTTGCCACAGCCCAAGCTGCACACCGTCTTTCCACCCGGAGCCAAGACCGGGACCAGCGTGGACGTGGCCGTCACCGGGGCGGAGCTGGATGACATCCAGTTGCGCTTTTCGCATCCCGGCATCACGGCCAAGGCGCTGGCGAAAGCCAACGACTTTGCCATCACCGTGGCGGCGAACGTGCCGCCCGGAATTTACGAGGCGCAGGTGTTTGGCCGCTTCGGATTGTCGAACCCCCGGAGCTTCGTGGTCGGCACCCTGCCGGAAGTCGCGGAAAAGGCGGGGAACAACACCCCGGCCACCGCGCAGGAGATTGCCCTTGATACCGTCATCAACGGACGCACCGACAGCCAGGCGGCTGACTACTACAAGCTCAACTTGAAGAAAGGTCAGCGCATCATCGCCACCTGTCTGGCCGAGGAGCTGGACTCACGCGCATCCGACGCCTTGCTGCTCCTCTCACCGGACGGGTTGGAGCTGGAGCGGGCGCGCAAGGGCGGTCTGCTGGATCACACCGCCGCGGCGGACGGCACGGTCATCCTCAAGGTGCATGACTTCGTGTATCGCGGCGGCGACCAGTATTTCTACCGGCTCACCGTCACCACCGGACCGCACATTGATTTCATCTTTCCGCCCGCGATTGAACCGGGCAAGGCCGCCAAGGTCACGGTCTTCGGTCGCAACCTGCCGGGCGGCACACCCAGCCAAGTCCGCGTCGATGGCAAACTACTCGACCAGCTCTCGGTGGACATCACCGCACCGGGCGACGCCCTGGTGCGGCAGCGGCTGGCCGCCAGCGCAACGCTCGGCAGCGCGGCTGCGAGCCTCGACGGTTTCGAGCACCGGGTGAAGGGTGCCAATGGACAGCTCTCCAATCCCGCGCTGCTGACCTTTGCCGACGCTCCCGTCGTGGTCGAGGCCGAGCCGAACGACGCCCGGGACAAGGCGCAGAAGATTTCCCTGCCCGCCACCATCACCGGCCAGTTCGCCACCTCGAATGACCGGGACTGGTTCGCCTTCGAGGCGAAGAAAGGCGACGCCTTTGCCCTTGAAGTGGTTTCCCACCGCCTCGGTTTGCCGACCGCTCCGCAGGTCGTGATCCAGAAATACACCAAGAACGACAAGGGCGAGGAGACCTACACGGACGTGCAGGAGTATGGCGAGAGCGCGGCGAACATTGGCGGTCCTGAATTCAACACCGCGCACCGCGATCCCGTCGGACGGTTCGAAGCCAAGGAGGACGGCTCCTTCCGCATCGGCATCCGGGATCTCTTCGGCCGCACGGTGGCCAGCGCGCGCAACCTCTACGTGCTCACGCTCCGCAAGGAATCACCGGACTTCCGCCTCGTCGCAGTGCCCGACTCCTCGCCGACCAAGAAGAGCCCGAACGACGTGGTCTCGTGGGCCTCGTCCCTCCGGCGCGGCGAAGTGATCCCCGTCAAGCTGCTCGTGCTCCGGCGCGATGGCTTCAAGGGCGACATTGATCTGGCCGTCGAGGGCTTGCCAGCTGGCGTCACTGCGGTAGCGCCCAGCATTCCCGCTGCCTCAAATTCCTTCACCATCTTCCTGGCCGCCAAAGAAGACGCGAAAGCCTGGCTGGGCGAGGTGAAGATTCTGGGCAAGGCCAAGGTCGGTGAAACCACACTGGCACGGGAGACTCGCTTCAGCACCGTGAACTGGGATTTGGTCGTGGACAACAACACCACCGAACCGCCCCAGACCCGGCTCACCCGCAGCTTCACCCTCGCGGTGACCGAGCAGGAGATCACCCCGCTGACCTTCGCGATGGAGGCGAAGCAGCCGCTGGAGACATGCGTCGCGAACAAGCTGCTCATTCCCGTAAACTTCTCCCGCCAGCCTGACTTCACCGCCGAGGTGAAGCTCAAGGTCGGCGGCAACAAATTGCTGGAGAAAGTCCCCGAGCTCGCTGGCACGGAGAAGACCAAGTCCATCCAGCTCGCGCTCAACCTGGCGGAGCTCAAGCTTCCGCCCGGCCAGCACACCTTCTGGCTCCAAACCCGTGCGAAGGGCAAGATGCGTTCCTTCATGGACGCCGCCAAGACCACCGAAGCCGCCGCCAAGGCTGCGGAAAAGGAAGCCGAGGCCGCCGCTAAAGCCGCCAAGGAAGCCAAGGAGGCCGCCGCGAAAGTGACCGCCCCGGCCGAGGCCAAGGCGGCCGCTGAAAAGGCCGTCAAGGACGCCGAAGCAAAGGCCAAGGAGGCCGAGGCCAAGAAGACCGCCGCGCAAACCACCATGAAGGCCATGGCCGACAAGTCGAAACCCCGCGACGTCGAGGCCACCTTCTATTCCCTGCCCGTAACCTTCACCGTCACGCCGGCCCCCATCAAGCTCACCGAGGTGAGTGCCCAGTCGCTGAATCAAGGCGGTAAGGTGGAGTTGCCCGTCAAAATCACGCGCCTCTACGACTTCAAAGACCCCGTGGACATCAGCCTCACCGTGCCGGCCAGCGCCAAGGGCGTCAGCGCCGCGAAGCTCACCATCCCAGCCAGCGGCACGGACGGGAAACTCACCTTGGAGACGAAAGCTGACGCGACGCCCGGCGAGCACAAGCTCACCCTCCAGGCTGCCATGAAGCTCAACGGCCAGGACATCAAGCTGGACCAGCCGTTGGTGCTCAAGGTCGCAGCGGTCGAGAAGCCGAAGGCGAAGTGAAGACCGCGGCTGGCAGGGCGCGCTGTCCTCAGCGCGCCGCAGTCGCGTGACCTGCCCCACACTCGGCGCGCTGAGGACCGAAGCGCCTTACCTAGCAGCGTCAGCGTCAGAGATGGACACGCTCCAGTCTCCGCTCCGCTGACGCATCGCGCCGGACCTTGCCGCCTTGCCGATCAGCGTTCGGGGCGGAACCGCAGCTTGAATCCAGCGCCCTGACCTGCTAAAATCCGGCCTGTCGGCCAGCAGAAATACCCATTCCAAATCCACCGCATGAAACCCTGCCCTGCCCTATCCTCATTGTTCCTCCTCGCCTCGCTCTTGCCCGCCTTGGCCGCGCCCGGCGACTGGCCCACTTGGCGCGGGCCCAAGCGCGACGGCATCAGCACTGAGACCGGCCTTCTGAAACAGTGGCCCGCTGGCGGCCCGCCGCTCGCCTGGAAGACACGCGGATGCGGTGTCGGCTATTCGTCTGTTTCCGTCGCCGATGGGCGGGTCGTCACGCTCGGCGACGGCCCGGATGGATTGCGCGTGGTGGCTTTCAGCGCAGCGGATGGCAAACCGCTCTGGGAATCCGAAGTCATCGGGCGGCCCGGGGGCGATTTCGCCGGCGGCAAGTCCACGCCGACGATTGACGAGGGGCTGGTCTATGTCATCGGCCAGTTCGGCGACCTCGTTTGTCTGGAAGCGAAGTCGGGCAAAGTGCTCTGGAAGAAAAGCCTCACCACCGACTTCGGCGGACGGATGCAGCAGTGGAACTTCACCGAGTCCCCGCTCGTGGACGGCAACAAGGTGCTCGCCACGCCCGGTGGTCCACAGGGAACGATGGTCGCGCTCGACAAGAAAACCGGCGCGACGCTCTGGCAAAGCAAGCAGTGGACGGACGCAGCGGCCTATTCGTCCATCGTCCCGTCGGACTTTGGCGGCAAGCGCCACTACGTGCAACTCACGGAGCGCAGCGTCGCCGGCGTGGACGCCGCGACGGGTGCGCTGGTCTGGCGTGCCCCGAGGCAGGGCGCGACCGCCGTCGTGCCGACGCCGATTCTCGCAGGCGACCTCGTCTTCGTCACCTCTGGCTACAACATCGGCTGCAACCTCTTCAAACTCCAGCGCGTGGGCAACGTCCTCGCCTCGCAGCAGGTCTCTGCGAGCCGTGAAATGGTCAACCATCACGGCGGCGTCATCCTTGTCGGCCAGCACATCTACGGGCACTCCGACAATGGCAACTGGACCTGTATGGAATTGCGCACCGGACGCGTGGCTTGGAAAAGCAATGGCGTCGGCAAAGGCGCGGTCGCCTATGCGGATGGCCACCTCTACTGCCGTGGCGAGAGCGGAAATGGCACCGTAGCGCTGGTTGAAGCTACACCGACGGGCTATCAGGAGAAAGGCCGCTTCGACCAGCCAGACCGCAGCGGGAAAAACAGTTGGGCGCACCCGGTCATCGCCGGCGGCAAGCTCTACCTCCGCGACATGGACGTGCTGCTCTGCTACGACGTGAAGCAAAAGTGAAGTTTCGCGTCTGTTTCCCAGCAAAGCATCCACCCATGACCAAGCCCCTCTTCCTTGCCCTTGCCCTCGTAACCACCAACACCGCTTTCGCCGCGCCTGGCGACTGGCCCACCTGGCGCGGGCCCAAGCGCGACGGCATCTCCACCGAGACCGGCCTGCTCAAGCAATGGCCCGCCGGCGGCCCGCCGCTGGCGTGGAAAGCCACCGGCCTCGGCACCGGTTACTCCAGCGTCTCCGTCGTGGACGGACGCGTCATAACGATGGGCGACGGTCCCGATGGCGCGCGTGTGCTCGCCTTCAGCGCCAAGGACGGCAGTCCGCTCTGGCAGTCCGAAGTCATTGGCAAGCCAGGCGGCAATTACGCCGGCACGCGCTGCACGCCGGCAGTTGACGGCGGCCTCGTGTATGCGCTCGCGCAGTTCGGCGACTTCGTCTGCCTCGACGCGAAGACCGGCAAGGTGCAGTGGACCAAGAGCCTGCAGAAGGACTTCGGTGGCGGCTACGCCGGCTGGAACTACACCGAAAGCCCGCTCGTGGACGGCAACAAAGTCCTGCTCACCCCCGGCGGGAAGAAAGGCGCGATGGTCGCCCTCGACAAGAAGACCGGTGCGCTGCTCTGGCAGAGCGGGCAGTGGACGGAGCGCGCGGCCTACTCCTCCATCGTCCCGTCGGACTTCGGCGGCAAACGCCACTACGTGCAGTTCACCGAGGAAAGCGTCTCCGGCATCGAGGCCGCGACCGGAAACTTGCTCTGGCGTGCGCCGCGCAAGGGCGCGACGGCGAGCATCCCCACACCCGTGCTCAGCGGCGACTTGGTCTTCGTCACTTCCGGCTACGGCGTCGGCTGCAATCTCTTTAAGCTCAAGGCGGATAGCGGTGGCATCACTACCGAGGAAGTCTATGCCAACAAGAACATCGTGAACCACCACGGCGGCGTCATCCTGCTCGGCAAACATCTCTACGGTCACTCCGACAGCGGCGGCTGGACCTGCATGGAGATGAGCACCGGTGAAGTCGCTTGGAAGAACGGCGGTGTGGGCAAGGGCGCGGTCACTTATGCCGACGGCCACTTCTACTGCCGCAGCGAAGGCGGCAAGGGCACCGTAGCCCTCGTGGAGGCCACGACTGTAGGCTACAAGGAAAAAGGCCGCTTCGACCAACCCGACCGCAGCAAACAAAACAGTTGGGCCCACCCGGTCATCGCCAACGGCAAACTCTACCTCCGCGACATGGACGTGCTGCTCTGCTACGACGTGAAGCAAAAGTAGGTGGCGAAACTTGGCAATTCGTGCCTGACCAAAGACATGAGCGAAAAGATTCACCTTCGTGACGGGGCGCCATCCTCGTAATGGTCAAGGAGGGCAAGTTGCTGCACCACTCGTTGAACATGGGGCTGCCGCACGCCGAGTTCGTCAAGCGTGCCACAGGTCCGCTCCCTGATGGGGCTTGGGTGGGAACTGTTTCGAAGGTCGAGGGGCGCGTTGCAGCGATGACGTCGAAGCACTTCTTCGGATACCAGATGCCTGCCCCTCCGGAGGTTGCTGAAGTTGTGAAGCGGGAGTTCGCCTGAGTGCGTCCAAAGCTGGACTAAAGCCTGCACCCAAAATCTGATTGTTCCATGAAGCCAGCCTTGCTCCTTGCCCTGACCCTCACTTGTTCCGCCCTCGCCTCCACGCCCGACTGGCCGCAGTGGCGCGGCCCCAAGCAAGACGGCATTTCGCCCGAGAAGGGGTTGCTGAAGGAATGGCCCAGTGACGGTCCGCCGCTTGCGTGGCGCACCAAGGGCGTCGGCAGCGGCATGTCCAGTGTCTCCATCGCGAATGGCCGCATCTACACCTTGGGCAAGCGCAACCGCGATGGCGCGCAAGGGGTCTATGTCACCGCGCTCAACCTCGCCGACGGCAGCGAGGCTTGGGCCACCGCCATCACCACCGGCGGCGGTCCCAACCCCAACGGCACGCCCACCGTGGACGGCAAGCTCCTCTTCGCCGTCGGCAACAACGGCGACCTCGCCTGCCTTGAAGCCGACACGGGCAAACTCGTTTGGAAGAAGAGTTACACTGCCGACTTCGGCGGCAAGTGCATGTCCGGCTGGGGCTACAGCGAATCGCCGCTCGTGGACGGCGACCGCCTCATCGTTGTGCCCGGCGCTCCTGACGCCGGCATCGCCGCGCTCAACAAGCAAACCGGCGAAGTGATCTGGAAGTCTGAAATCCCCGACATCGGCCGCGCGGGCAAGGACGGCGCGGGCTACACCGGCGTGGTCATCTCCCAAGGCGCGGGCGTGAAGCAATACGTCACCCTCACCGGGCGCGGACTCGTCAGCGTGTGCGCCACGGATGGCAAATTCCTCTGGGGTTACAACCGCATCGCCAACGGCACCGCCGACATCCCCACGCCGATTGTGAAGGGCGACTACGTCTTCGGCTCCAGCGGCTACGGCGACGGTGGCACCGCGCTGGTGAAGCTCGTGAAGGACGGCGCGGGCGTGAAGGCCGAGGAAGTCTATTACCTCAAGGCCGGTGAACTGCAAAACCACCACGGCGGCATGATTCTCCTCGGCGACCACGTTTACCTGGGCCACGGCCACAACAACGGTTTCCCCACCTGCGTCGAGCTGATGACCGGCAAGGTCGTCTGGGGCAAGGAGCGCGGCCCCGGCAGCGGCTCGGCGGCGATTGTCATGGCCGACGGACACCTCTACTTCCGCTACGAGGACGCCGTGATGGCGCTCATCGAAGCCACGCCCAAGGGCTACAACCTGAAGAGCTCCTTCACCCTCGCCAGCAAGAACGGCAAGAGCTGGCCGCATCCCGTCATCCACAACGGCAAGCTCTACATCCGCGATCAGGACGCCCTGCTCTGCTACGAAGTCCGGAGCAAGTGATCCGTCCGTGAGCGGGACACTCCTGTCCCGCAGTTCCCTCTCGGAGAAATTCCCCGCTCTGGCGGAGTGCCGAGCATTGCTCGGCCGGAACACCCTCACTCGCTCAGGCCGAGTAATGCTCGGCGCTCCAAACTGATGCCCCACGGCGCACCCCTTGACTTTGCCCCGCCGCTTCCGAAAACTCCGCGCCCTATGGCCGAACCGAAAGAGAATGTGCTGATGGAGAAGATCACGTCGCTGTGCAAGCGGCGCGGGTTCATTTTTCAATCCTCCGAGATCTACGGCGGCATCCAGGGCTTTTGGGACTACGG
>CAIPBN010000160.1 GCA_903863315.1 uncultured Verrucomicrobiota bacterium
GATACGAATTCGTGACTGGAGTTCAGACGTGTGCTCCCGATCTAGATGCTTGTTGTGCTGGTAAAGCTAAACCGGCAAAGCGAAGGCCGGTCAATGGTGACCGTGGCTAGGTTAGAACCGTAGGCATCATAGATATTACACGTAGCACTACCAACAAATGCAGTATTTGTCCATTGCGACAACTGATATACTGGAATGTTAGTGGGCCACTTCCATTCACCCTCCAACCAATAATCGGGGTTCAAAAACCTTTTGGTAACATAGCGAGGGAAAAGCACATCAAATTCCACGGAATACAACTGGTTTGCATCAGTCAAAAACCGTTGCTCAATCGATGGATAATTGTAATATGGAATAAATGCAAAGTCAGAAACAATGGCATTTGTGTCGTATGACCAAACATGATAAGGCTGGCCCCAATCTGCAAAAGTGACTGCGCGTTCCCATGAGGCAATTTTTGCCGCCGATAAAACCAAATGGGGTTCATCATAAAGCATTGCCCCAAACGAATTGAGAGAGTTATTCCATCGCTTGTAATGGCCAGTAAACTGGCCCGGATACCAGGTATAGTTGAAATTGCCATTCGCGAATGGCCCGGCCTTGAAATATGCCACAGCGGATGCGGTGGCGCTTCCGTAACCATTTGTGACGACAACCGTGTATGTCCCAGCATTAGTGCCAGTGTCGTCCATGACAACAGTTAGGAAATTATTGGTTGCATTGGAGATGTTGACTCCCTCGAACTGCCACTGAAATCTCAGGTTTGGTCTGCCTGTTGCCTTAACCCAAAATATGTTGGTATCCCCTGCATTGAGGACCAAGTCCTCGGGTGGGATCACGATGGCAGGCTCATTGGTGAGCACGGTGACGGACGCCACCAGGCCCGTCACGCCACCGAAGAAATTCGTAATGCCGACCGTGTAGTTGCCCGCATCCGCCAGCACCGCGGAACTGATGGCCGCATTCGTAGCTCCAGACATCAACTGCCCCCCAGCCCAGGTGTATGTCCAGTCATTCGGCCCCGATACGGTGAGGACCAAGGCATCACCCACATAGATATTGGTTAGAAGAACGCTATTGGTGTAATAGGGCGGATTCCCAACCATGACCGTCGCCCCGGCGCTTGTTGCGACCCCCCAAGGCGACTTGACGACAACATGATACGTATTTGTGCCTGGCGAAACGGTGCTCGGCACAAAGCTGGAATCTCCGCAACTATGGAAGCTCCCGTCCTTATACCAGCGGTATTCGAAAGGCCCCGATCCGGCCACGGCAACGCTCAGAGCACCAGCGCTCCCCGTCTTAAGAACTTGACTCTGAGGATGGGCAGTGATGGTCGGACGTTGTTTGACACGAATTACTAGGGAGCGACTAATGCTGCCGTAATCATTACCCAAATGCACCGTGTAGATTCCGGAGTGGTTCGTGGAAGCCTGGTAGCTGTTTGTCGGTGATCCAGCATTCGCTGAAATGACAGCGAACAGACCGTTGGTCAAAGACGCGTAGTCTAGGCCATACCACTCGTGTTGGCCACCATACCCGTATTGCCAGAAATGTTGACTAGTTCCAATTTCGGGCTCTCCAAGCCCTTCATACGTATTCGTGGTCGCGGAATAGAAGCTGAGTCCTCCCACAAGTCGTGGAACTGCAATGCTTACAACCATAATCCCCCCCATGCTCTCGCCCTCTAGCACATCTGCCTCCCTGGGTAGCGGATAGGGCACTTTTCCGCGTTGCTGCCAAGAATACCACCAAGCTTCCGTGCCATCGGCCCGCAGCGGCCACCGGGGTCGGGGATCTCGCACCTGAATCCGCAGCGAAGTCGATTCGACTGTTCCGTCCGCATCCACCACCCACACGGTGAACATGCCAGCCGCTTCGTATACAACATTTGAAATCACCAAGGTGGGCCGGTTGTTAGTCGTGATGAGTGGCCCTGCGCTACTCATCGCGGCACCGCTCCAATACACCGAGAATGGAGGCCGCCCACCGTGGATCAGAACTTCAACCGGAACGTCCGCCCAACAGTCCACGGTAACCGAGTTGGTGGACAGATCAACGTTGAGGGACGGGCCGTAAAGCCGGGCGACCGAACTGGTGGCGGCCCCATACTGGTTGTAAGCGACAAAGAAGTATTTCCCTACGTCCCCATGCCCGAACGCGCTGATGGTGTTAAAGGAAAAGGTCGCCCCGGAGATGGCCTCCCCTTGGAAGAACCACTGATAGCTGAGCGGCTGCCCCCCCGAGGCGGAACCCTGCAGTTGGACGACACTCCCATATTCATTGGTGGCCAGCGCGGGTGTGATGGAGTTGATGACCGGGCGGTCTGGATGCAGGAGGGTGAGGCGGACAGGCGTCGAGACCACCTGGCCAAAAGCGTTGCTGGCTATCACATGATAATAGCCGTTGTCGGCCATCGTCGTGGCGGAGATGCTGAACTGGTTGGAGCTGCCCTCCGAGATGGGCGTATCATTATGGAACCACTGATACCCAATGGTCGGGGTGCCGGACGCCTCCGCCGTGAATGTCACTGCCTCCCCCAGCACCACGGTCATCGCTATCGGCTGCGAGATGAACTGCAATCCACCCGGCGTGACGTTGGTCTGGAACGAGCCTAGGCCGGTGCCCAGCGTGTTGGTGGCCGTTACCGTGTAGAAGTATTCAACACCAGCGACAAGCATCGAATCCACGAAGGTGTTCTGCGCGCCGCGCGCGACCTCGATGAACGGACCGGCAGAATTGGTGGCGCGCTTGACGAGGTAGCCGCTCGCCCCGGCCGGCACGCTCCATTCCAGCAGTGCGCCCTGGTTCAGAGGCTGCGCCGAGAGAAATACCGGCGGCTGCGGGGCTTGCGCCACGAAACCCCCAGCACGGATGAACAGCGCGGAATCGTAGATCTGGTCATAAACATCCGCGATCGCCAGTTTGACCCGGTTGGTGGCCAAAGGCACTACGGATGCCATGGCTACCAATCGAGTCGTAAATCCGTCGAATTCAATGCCCGGATAGTTTGTTCCATCGGAGTTCGCAATATACAACCCTGAATTGTGAACATGATTGATGGAGTTGATGCTTACCCGGTTGGACGAGCCGTTAATGGTGGCGGCGTTGGTGCCGTTGATGAAGATGGCGAAGATGTCGTTGAATTTATCGAACGCAAACTCAGGATATTCCTCCGAACCGAAGATGAAGTCGAAGACGACAAGCGTATTGGTGGTTACCAGATCAAACTCCAGCACTGCCGCGTCATGGGTGTTGGTATGCACCGTGCTGCCTGTGCCTGCCAGCAAGGCGGAGAGGCTGGAATCACCCGGAGTTCCGAAGGCCGTCGAGGTCTTTTGGTCTGCTATGTCAAGGGTGTTGGGTCCGATCGCGTTCGTGATGTCACCGGTAGCCAAAATGATGCCCGTTTCGAAATCCAGACCGGCGGCGAGTCCGTTGCGAAAGATTCCCACGCCTCGTTCGTGCCCCGTGTAGCTCAGGTTGCTGATCTGCACCCCGTTGCCAATCAGGTTGGTGGTCAGGACAGAATTGCTGGCGGACTCGATCTGAAGCAGCGAATAGGGCAAGAAGGTGATGACGTTGGTGATAGGGCTTCGGCCAAAGATGTTCTCCGCAGTGACACAGGCGCTGTATGCCTCATTGGCAAGCAACCCCTGCAAGGCGAAAGTAGTGTTGGTTGTTGTCCCCCACAGCCGAAAGTCGGCGGTAGCACCACGTTTGATCAGGACCGAGTAGAATGAGGCTCCAGTGGAAGGTTCCCAGGTCAAGGTGACGTTAGTCTCCGTGACACTGGTGGTTAGCCCGGTGGGTGGATCCGGAACCGGTATCTGGGCCAGCATGCCGCTCGTGGCAATCAACCACGCAGTAAGCAGCAACAGAATCCGGACAGGCAGGAGTTTAATCATGGCAGTGGCTTGGTTAAGCGATGTTTGTGAAGAGCACTCTCGCATCAAAGATTACAGGCCAAGTGTGGCAAAGGCCTGGGAAAGACCGGGGCGCAACCAAAGACAAGCTGGCTTCCTTCGCAGGCAATCGTAAAAAGTGTGGAAGCGCCAGTTTCACGCTAAGGAACTGAAATATGCCCCTGCTTTTCGCATTTAATGGACCAGTGAAACGCAGCCACCTTGTGCTGCTTATTGTTTGGATACGCACCTTTTATCCAAAATTGAAAATCGCGTGTCAAGCGGATGATTTACATTTTCGGATTTTTTTAGTCGGGCCGGAGCGTTGGGTCCACATCCGCTCAAACGTGCTGGAGGTTCCGGAGCGGGAGGCATGGTGGATTCAATCGCGGGTGGCCAGCCGGTTCAAAACAAGACTCGACAATCATCCCCTCGGAAGCACGACCCTGTCCGTCGCATATCTGCCCACGCTATCCCTGCCAATCTACTGACGGGAAGTTTACTGGTAGTGAAGCGTTATACCATCGCTGGCAGCCCTTCCCATTCGGTCAGGCCAAAGAATCCACCGACATCCATTCTGATAATTTTGAAAATCTTCCGTTGAGTTGTTCCAGCCGCTTCGCCCATCACCATGACAACCTCGTGCCGGTCCATCGCTTCTGACGGTCGTTCATCCATGTCCAACCTCTCACCCTCAGCAGCCATCTTCATCCACGACTCTAAAATCATCACGGCCGCTGGAACCTGATAAGCGATGCAGATCAGTCGGGCAGTGTCGGCAAAATCATCCTTTGAGCGGTCATCTTGCAAGGATGCCGGCGTGAAGAACAGCGGCCCCTTCTTCGTGACGGCCAGCAAGGTAGGTGGAATCTGCCGTCCAGCGCGCAAGCTGAACTCGGCAAAATCAAAGGCCATCAGCATCAGATCGTCGAGATTCTGCGGGTTGGATGGTGGACGCGGCTTCACAGGGCGATCCTGTCGCTTATCGCTGCTACCTCAAGCCCGTTGGCGGCGAGGAAACCCATTACGTGCTACTGAAACGTCACCCGGACTGTTTCTTCCATGAGCCGTCAGCCCTTCCCGTGAGGCTTGGGCTTGGCAGCGGGAAGCGTGGACAGCTTGATGCGTTGGTATGCGCCGCGCTTCTGATCCTCCGGGTGCGGCTCGATCGCCAGCACGGTGATGTCCCCCTTGTCCGGCCCGTAGGCCCAGAACAGGCGTCCGGCTGACGGCGTGTTGTTTTCAAGATACGACTGGAAAATCTTCAACCCGTATTTCCGGGTCAGGTCGTCAATCTCGTGGGAGGCGAGGCTGTTGTGGCGCGGATTCTCCTGCAGGTAGCCGAGGGCCTTGACGAGCTTCTTGAAAAACTTCTCCTCGTCCTTGTCCAGTTTGCCTTGTTGTTTTCGCGTGGTGAGGTCTAGCCACAGCGATTCCATCTCCGGCTGCCCCATGCGGATCAGGAAGGCCATAAAAACTCCTAGCCCTCGATGAAGCGGGCCAAGTCAATCGGTGCGGAGGCTTTGCCCTTCTTCAGTTGCGCGACCGAGCTCTCCAGCATCTTCAATGTCCGCGCCGGTATTGCGTCCGGCGACACCAGCACGCGTGGCTGCAACACGTAGCTGCCGTTGGAGAGCGCCTGGACGTGGAAATACTTTGCTGTTGCCCCGCGCAGGCTGATGCGGTTCTTGGCGTCAGCGGCGATGTCGTAGTGTTGAACGATTGAAATACCTCTCGCCGCTTTGGAGCGTTTGAGCGTTGCCGTAGGCATGACGACAATCTGGTGGGAATTCCCACGCGTGTCAACCCGTGACTGGCCGAAGCTTTGGTTGGAACACATCTGCAACGCCCGCTTCCCTGGGCAACCACAACCGCCCTGCCGACACTCATCCCAGCGCCTCCCCGCTCGCCTTGCCAGGACTCGATTTAAGCCCTCGCAGATGATCCGATTTCTGCGCTTCCGGCAGTCCAAAACGGCCTCTTGCGGGCATTTTTCGACACCTCTGACCATCGATGACACCCCTGAACGCCTGGGAGGTCAAAACCGGTTAAAATCGAGTGCGGCAACGAGCCGGTCGCGCGATCAAAACGCCTTAAATCGAATCCTGGAGCGTCGTCGTTGAGGGGCGGTTTCCCGATCTCCGCGACCTGGTATGGCTGGGGGTTATCGCCGAGGAAGTGAGCGCGGCAACGAACCGAAAGTTTCTACGGCTCGGTTAGAAGCGACTTCGAGCTGCTGGTGGCGGCGACGAATCTGGAAGATTTCTGACACAGGTGAACAGTGGAAAACATCCCTGCATTTCCCTGAGTCCGCTAGCACTTTTGCTAGCACTTTTGGCCATTTCACCTTACCAAACAAACCGAAATCGCCTTTATTTACAGGCGATTTATTGTCTGGATGCGAAATATCCTTTGTTTCCAAGGCGTTTTGAGGAAAGAGTTCACAAAACTATTGATTTTATTGGGCGGAGTAAAGAGTGGAGCGGGTGAAGGGAATCGAACCCTCGTCTCAGGCTTGGGAAGCCCACATTCTACCATTGAACCACACCCGCAACGGACTATCTGTTCCTAGCAAAGTCCGCCTGCCAGGGCAATGTCGTGTTTCGTGCATGTGATTTGGAACTGCCCCCTTTTGAGGAAGGGCAGGAAGGCTCTTTTTCAACCAAAGATATTTTTGTGCTGTCTCACTGCGTGAGCCGCATGGACTTGGCCTAATCCTTGACCTAGCCCCCTAGGTCCATATCCTCCCGTCACTGGACATGAAGCGCCTCTTTATTCTTGCGGGTCTGCTGGCTGGTCTGGTTCCGGTCGCGGCGGCCGGACCGGAACTCGTCAATGGCATCTTGGCCGTGGTGAACCGAACGATCATCACGGAAAAGGAGGCGCGTGAATTCATCGAGCCCGCGCTGATCGCGCTCCAGCGCCAGCCCGGCGTCACCGCCCAGATTTACAACGAGCGGGCGCGGGACATATACAAGGACGGGCTGGGGCAGTTGATCGAGCGGCAGCTCATGCTTGATGACTTCAAGACCGCCGGCTACAGCTTCCCCGAAAGCATCATCGAGGACTTCGTGCAGGATCGCATCCGCGAGCGCTACGGGGACCGGGTGAAGCTCATTAAGACACTGGAGGCGCAGAACACGACTTACGAACAGTTCCGCACCGACATCCGGGACCAGTTCATTGTCGAGCAGATGCGCCTGAAAAACGTGTCCTCGGCGGTGATCATCTCCCCCTTCAAGATCGAAACCTACTACAAGGAGCATCCAGAGGACTTCAAGCTGCCGGATCAAATCCGCCTGCGAATGATCGAGCTGCGCAAGCGCGACGGAGGCGATCCGGAGGCCGTGCGCCGGCTCGCGCGCGAAATCCTGGGCAAGCTGGAGGGCGGGGCCAAGTTCGCCGAGATGGCCTCGGTGTATTCCGAGGGCTCACAGCGCCGGGAAGGCGGCGATCTGGGCTGGGTGAACAAGTCGGCGTTGCGGAAGGAATTCGTCGATGCCACGAACACGCTCAAGCCGGGCAAGCACACCGGCGTCATCGAGACGCCCGACGCGTGCTTCCTGCTGTATGTCGAGGAAGTGAAATCGGCCCAGCTCCGCCCGCTGGTCGAAGTGCGGGATGAGATTGAGAAGACGCTGCTGGCGCAGGAACAAACCCGGCTGCAAAAGAAGTATGTCGAGCGCCTCAAGAGCAAGGCCTTCGTGCGTTACTTCTGATGAGGCCCAGACAAGCCGCGCAATTTCGGTCCAACACCCCGTGAGGCAACTTCGCACGCCATGACAGCAATCAGTCGGCATCGGATTTTGGTGTTCGTGGTTTTAGTGACGCTGCTGCTTGCGGGCGGTGGGGGCGCGCAGGCGGCCAGTGTTGCATTGCCACGCAGCACACCTGAGGCGCAGGGCATTTCCTCGGCGGATGTGCGGGCCTTCATCGAGGCGGCAGACAAGGAAATCAACACGCTCCACAGTTTCATGCTGGTGCGGCATGGGCAGGTGATCGCCGAGGCGTGGTGGCGGCCCGAGGCGGCTGAGAAACCGCACATCCTGTGGTCGCTCAGCAAGAGCTTCAATGCGACTGCGGTGGGGCTTGCGGCCACGGAAGGAAAATTGAGTCTGGAAGATCCGGTGCTGAAGTTTTTCCCGGCCGAAGCGCCGGCGAAGCCATCCGACAATCTCAGGGCCATGCGGGTGCGCGACTTGCTCACGATGAGCGGCGGGCATGACGCCGAACCGAAGTTCAACCTCGAAAACGGGCCTTCCGTGAAGGAGTTCCTCGCGCATCCCGTCACGCATCCGCCCGGCACTTGGTTTCGTTACAATACGCCCGGCAGCCACATGCTCTCGGCGATTGTCACCAAGGCCACCGGTCAGCCCGTGCTCGACTACCTGAAGCCGCGCCTGTTCGACCCGCTCGGCATCGAGCGCCCCCAATGGGGAAACAGCACGGAAGGCTACACTTTGGGCGGCTACGGCCTCCACGTCCGCACGGAGGACATCGCCAAGTTCGGCCTGCTCTATCTGCAAAAGGGAAAATGGAACGGCAAACAACTGCTCCCCGAGAAGTGGGTCGAAGCCGCCACCGCCAAGCAGGTGGAGAATGACAAGGCCCCGAGTGGCAGAAACCCAGACTGGCGGCAAGGTTATGGCTTCCAATTCTGGCGCTGCCAGCACAACGCCTACCGGGGCGACGGTCGCGACGGGCAGATTTGTTTGGTGATGCCGGAGCAAGATGCCGTCATCGCCATCACCGCGCAGACCGGCCAGATGCAGGCCGAGCTCGACCTCGTGTGGGGAAAGCTCCTGCCCGCGTTCCGCGCCGGACCCTTGCCAGCCAACGAGGTCGAACTAATGAAGTTGCAGGCAACCACCGCCAGTCTGACCGCCCACCCGGCAAAGCCGGTGAAGTGACTGGAAGCCGGGTCGTTGCGGAAATCTACTTTCACGCCGCCCCGTGAGTGTTTGAGCGCTTCCCCTACTGCTTCGCCGGACCGTAACCAGCGACGGGTTTGCCGTTCGCGTCCAGTTTGCCGCAGGACCAGAGCAGCCCGCGCGTGACGAGGTCCAGATACACCGGGTCGGCCATTGTGTGGTTGCCGTGCCCCAGGGTGGTGCCGAAGACCTTGCCTTTGCCATGCTGGTTCACCCAGATGACCATGTGGTCCTTCTTCGTGTCCTCGCCGTAGGCCTGCGCGAGCGGGATGGTGTTGGGCCAGAGTTTCTCGTTCTTGTAGAGTTCGTCCTTGGGATCCTTCCACTCGGTGGGGAAGCCCTTCATCACCGGGTGCTCGGGCTTGAGGTTCTTCACCAGCAAGTCGCGGTTCTTCTCGTGGCTCATGGAGGTCTGGCCGATAGCCTTGCGCCACTCATCGGTCGCGGCGGCGCGGTAGCTGTGGGTGGAGCAATGGAGCATCACCGCCGGCACGCCGTCCGCGTGCGCCTTGGCGATGCGCTCGACGAACGCGACATCCGTCACCTGGCCGAAGCATTCGTTGTGGACGATGACATCGAAGCCTTTGGCCCAGTCGTCCTTGGCGTAAAGGCTGACTTGATGCGTCCGCGAATCGCCGCCTTCGTGAACGATGGTCCACTCGACATTCGCGCGGGCGGAGATGCCCTGGGAAAGAATCTTTTTCTGCTGCTCGTAGTCATGGCAGCAACCACCCGTGACCATGAGCACGCGCAGCGGCTTGGTGTCGGCGGCGCTGGCCAGACTGGCGACGGCAAGCAAGAGGGTGATTGTGAAGCGGTGGATGAGGCGGTTGAGTTTCATGGTGCAGATTGGTGAGCTGAAAAATCGCGGATGCCGCCCACTCAGCGCACCCAGGTTGCGGAGGCGGTCTCTTGGAAGGCCTTGCGGATGTCGGAGGCGTCGCCGTTCTGCATGCGGGCGCGTTGAATCATCAGGATGTAAATCGTGCCGGTCTTCGGGTCCGCCCAGCTCTGGGTGCCGTAGGCCCCGCCGTGGCCATAGGTGCCGGGCGCCAGCACGGCGGTGACGCCGGCGGGCTGCTTGACCACTTGGAAGCCGAAGCCCCAGCTCATGCCCTCGGTGAAGCCGGTCTTGATGTCGCCGGTTTGCGTGCTGGTAAGCTGCTGATGAGC
>CAIPBN010000161.1 GCA_903863315.1 uncultured Verrucomicrobiota bacterium
GCTGCCGGCAGTAGGCATGGAGCTTCACGCCGCTGGCGTATTCGTAGATGACGGAGTGATGGTCGTAGATGTTGCCATATTCTGCCCCGGTGCGTTGCTGGCGTCCGCCCAGTCCAAAGGCGCTGACGGGATACTGGCCTTGCATGGCCCAGGCGCAGACATCCAAGAAGTGGACGTGCTGCTCGACGTTGAAATCGCCGGAGAGCCAGGTGAAGTAATACCAATTGCGCATCTGATACTCCATGTCGCTCTGCCCGGGCTGCCGGGGTTTGACCCAGATCGTGCCCCGGAAATCATTTGCCTGGAGGCTGCGCACTTCGCCGATGGCCCCGGCGTGGACGCGTTTCATGAGTTCCTGGAAGCCGTAGTTGTAGCGCAGGCAAAGTCCGGACACGACCGACAGGCCCTTGCGCTTGGCCTCTTCACAGGTCGCCAGCACCGACCGCACGCCCGGGGCATCCACGGCCACGGGTTTTTCCGCGAAGACATGCTTGCCGGCGGCAATGGCGGCTTTGAGGTGCATGGGCCGGAAATGCGGCGGCGTGGCCAGCAGGACGATGTCGCTTTGAGCGATGACCTTCTGATAGGCATCGAAGCCGACGTAACGGTGCTCACGGGGCACCTCGACTTTCGCCGCCACGTCCGGCTGCTGCTTGAGCGTCTCCAGACAGCCATCCAGCCGGTCGGCAAACGCATCCCCCACGGCCACGAGACGCGCGTCGGAATCGGCCAGCAACGCCTGCTGCGCCGCCCCGGTGCCGCGCCCGCCGCATCCTATCAGGCCGACGCGCAGCACTCCGCTGCGGCCGGCTGTCTGTCCATGGACGGCGGGGGCAGCAAGGGAACCGGCCACGGCGGCGGCTGAGGTGGATTGGAGAAACGTCCGCCGGGACAAGGCGGAATCAAGAGCGCTGGGTGAAGGCTGGGCCATGGAGAATGCGGATGACGTTGGTTGGCTGAATCGGGCTGCCCCGGGAGTCTGCCAACTCAACCGTCCCACGCAACGGCGATTTGCCTGCCGCCGGGGCGGGGCAGGGGCGCAGGCAGGTGGCGAATTTCCTTTCGTTGTCACAGTCCAAACGCTGTCATTCGCCGTCACTTCACGACATGAAGCCTTTCTACGCCCTCGGACTACTGGTGGCATTCACAATGCCGCTCCCTTCGGCCCCCGTGGACTACGCCGTGGAGGTCCGGCCCATCCTTGCCCAGCACTGCTACCAGTGCCACGGAGCGACCCAGCCCAAGCATGGCCTGCGCCTCGACACGGCCGCTTTTGCTTTGAAGGGCGGGAAGAGCGGGCCGGCGATTCAACCCGGCAAGTCTTCCGACAGCCTCCTCGTGCAGGTCATCTCCGGCACACACAAGGACATCACGCGGATGCCTTACAAGAAGCCGCCGCTCTCCGACGCGCAAATCGCACTGGTGCGGCGGTGGATTGACGAGGGCGCGAAGGCTCCGGCGAATGAAGTGCCGGGGAGCAAAGTGCATTGGTCGTTCGTCGCGCCGAAGCGGCCGGCGGTGCCGAGTGTTCAGTATTCAGTAACCAGTAATCAGTCGGCCAAGGGGCGCACGGACACGAAACTGAACACTGAACACTGGCCACTGAATACTTCTCCTTCGTCGCACCCGATAGATGCGTTTATTCACGCCCGGTTGGCAAAGGAGAAGCTTTCCCCCAGCCCCGAGGCGGACCGCGTCACGCTCTTCCGTCGGCTCTCGCTGGACTTGCTCGGCCTGCCGCCCAAGCCCGCCGACGTGGACGCGTTCGTGAACGATCAGTCGCCGGACGCTTACGAGAAGCTGGTGGAGCGGCAACTGGCGTCGCCGCACTACGGCGAGCGCTGGGGCCGCTGGTGGCTGGACGTGGCGCGTTACGCGGACTCGAATGGCTACAGCATTGATGCGCCGCGCAGCATCTGGCGTTACCGCGATTGGGTCATCGCCGCACTGAATCGGGATTTACCGTTCGATCAGTTCACCATCGAGCAGCTCGCGGGGGACATGTTGCCCAACGCGACGATGGAGCAGAAGGTTGCCACCGGCTTTCACCGCAACACGCAGATCAACCAAGAGGGCGGCATCGACAAGGAGCAGTTCCGCATCGAGTCCGTCGTGGACCGCGTGGCGACGACGGGTTACGCGTGGCTGGGCCTGACCATCGCGTGCGCGAACTGCCACGACCACAAGTTCGACCCGTTCACGCAGAAGGAATACTTCGGCCTCTTCGCCATGCTGAACAACCAGGACGAGCCGGACCTGCCGCTGACTTCGCCGGACGATTCCAAGCGCGTGGCCGACATCGAGGCGAAGGTGGCGGGCTACATCGCCGACCTGTTCAAGAAGGATGCGGTAATTGTCCAGCGCGAGTTGAAGTGGGAGGCCGGTATGACGCCCGAGCAACGTCAGGCGATGCCGCAACTCTGGAGGGAAATCTTCGACGTGCCGCCCGCACAGCGCACCGACGCGCAGAAGCTGGTGATGGTCACGTCGTTCGTGGAGAACGCGCCGGAGAACAAGACGCATCAGGCTGCCATCAAGAAGTTCCGCGCCGAGAAGCCCAAGGTGGACACGACCATGGTCATGCGCGAGGCCGCGAAAGCCCGCCGCACCTACCTGCACATCAAGGGCGACTTCACGCGCGACGGCGGCGATGTGAAGCCGCATTTCCCGAGTGCGCTGCATCCGTTCAAGGGCACCGCCGATCGCGATCCAAACCGCTTCGACCTCGCGCAATGGCTGGTGGACGAGGCGAATCCACTGACCACGCGCGTGCTCGTGAACCGCGTCTGGCAGCAGTATTTCGGCAAGGGCCTCGTGGACACGGAGAACGACTTCGGCACGCAAGGCTCGCTGCCGAGCCACCCGGAGTTGCTCGACTGGCTCGCCGTCGAATTTCGGCAACCGACCACTTCGCCCCAGTCCCCATCACCCATTCCCTATTCCCTCAAGAGTTTGCACCGCCTCATCGTCACCAGCGCCACCTACCGTCAGTCCTCCGCCGTGCGCGCCGACCTGCTCCGCGTGGACGCGAACAACAAGCTGCTCGCCCGCCAGAACCGCTTGCGCCTCGACGCTGAAATCGTCCGCGACGTGGGCCTCACCGCGAGTGGCTTGCTGACGCCAACGCTGGGCGGGCCGAGTGTGTATCCGCCGATACCCGAGAACGCGATGGCACTCGGCCAGCGCAAACAACCCTGGCCCACGAGCACCGGTCCCGACCGCTACCGTCGCGGCCTCTACACGTTCTTCTATCGCGCCACGCCGCCGCCTTCGATGAACGTCTTCGACGCGCCCGATGGCTACAGCACCTGCACCCGCCGCATCCGCAGCAACACGCCGTTGCAAGCGCTCGCGCTCTTGAACGACACGGCTTATGTGGAGTTCGCCGAAGGCTTGGCCACGCGAGTGTTGAAGGAAGTGCCGACGGGCGACTCCGCCCGACTCGAACACCTCTTCCGCCTCTGCCTCGCGCGCAGGCCTAGCGCGACCGAAGCCAGCCGGCTCAGTGACTTGTTGAAAACCGAGACCGCCAGCGTGACCGAGGCCGAAGCCAAGGCTGTGAAAGCACCGGCGGGAGTGGAACCGAAGCAGTTCGCCGCGTGGATGACGGTGGCGCGGGTGCTCTTGAATCTGGATGAGACGATTACGAGGGAATGACATGAACCAGTTGCCTGTGAACGACCCATTACTCACCACCACTCGCCGCCAGTTCTTCAGCCACTGCGGCATGGGCCTTGGCTCCGTTGCGCTCGCTTCTCTCATGGCGGACAAGGCGAATGCCGTGGTGCCGAAGCTGGTGAATCCCTTCGCGCCGAAGGGCGGGCACGGCGAGCCGAAGGCCAAGCGCGTCATCTACCTGTTCATGGCGGGCGGGCCGAGCCAGTTGGAGCTGTTTGACTACAAGCCCAAGCTCGTCGCCCTGAACGGCCAGCCGATTCCGCAGAGCTACATCGAGGGCAAGCGCTTCGCCTTCATGGGCAGCAGTCACGGCGTGAAGTGTCTGGGCACGCGCAAGCACTTCGAGCGGCGCGGACAGGCGGGCACGTGGATAAGTGACATGTTGCCCTACACCAGTGGCGTAGCGGACGACATCGCAGTGGTCACGACGTGCGCGACGAATCTCTTCAACCACGCACCGGCCAAGCTCTTCATGAACACGGGCTCGGGGCAGTTCGGGCGGCCTAGTCTCGGGGCGTGGGCGACCTACGGCATCGGCAGCGAGGCGAATGATTTGCCGGGCTTCGTCGTGTTGCAGAGCGGTCCGCGCGGTCCGCGCGGCGGTGCGGTGAACTGGGGCAGCGGTTTTCTCCC
>CAIPBN010000162.1 GCA_903863315.1 uncultured Verrucomicrobiota bacterium
ACCCCGAAGCCGATGTAGGTGCGCTTCTTGCCGAAGAGCTTCGCCAGTTCACTGCGGAGTTGGAGGAGAAACATACGAGGAAGTTGAAGGTTGAAGGCGGGAAGTTGAAGGGGAGGACTGGAGAAGAGAGAGGAACAAGGGCGCTCTTTCAACTTTCAGCCTTCAACTTTTTCCCCTCCTCTCGGCTGTCCTGCATCAAGTTCAGGTAGAAGCTTTCCAAGGTCTCCTCTTCCTGCGCGATCTCGAAGACGGGGATGTCCAACGCCACGAGGCGGCGGACGAGCGAGTCCGTCTTCACGCCGTCGGCCAGCGCGACGAGCGAGCCGTTGCGCGTGTCGGTGATCAGCTTCTCGGCCTGCAAGCTGGCCGTGGCTTTCGCGAAGTCGCCGACCTTGAGGCGGACCCAGTGCCGGGTTTGCTTGGCATCGGCCAGCGCGCCTTCAAACACCTTCCGGCCCTGGTTGACGACGGCGATGCGGGTGCAGAGCAACTCGACCTCGTTGAGCAGGTGCGAGGAGAGCAGGATGGTGAGCCCCAGTTCCTTTTGCAGGCGCTGGATGGTGAGGCGCATCTCATGGATGCCCTCGGGATCAAGGCCGTCGCTGGGCTCGTCGAGGATCAGCAATTCCGGGTCGGGCAGCAGCGCCTGCGCGAGCGCCAGGCGCGTTCGCATGCCGTGGGAATACTTGCTCACCTTGTCGTGCTCGCGTCCGGTGAGGCCGACCCACTCGACGATTTTCCTGATGCGGTCCGGCGGGGTGGGCGCGGTGTAGTGGCTGAGGATCTGGAGGTTTTTCCAACCACTCAGATAGTCGTAGAAGACCGGGGCCTCGAAGATGGCACCGACGCGCTGGAGCGCCTGGGCGCGGTGCGCGGTGACGTCGTGGCCGCAGATGCGCAGTTCCCCGCTGGTGGGCCAGACCTGCCCCAGCATCATGCCGATGGCCGTGCTCTTGCCGGCTCCGTTGTGGCCAAGGAGTCCGAAGATCTCCCCGCGCGGGACGGAGAGATCCAGATCGCGCACCGCCCAGCGCGCTCCGAATTGCTTGCTCACGCTGCGCAGTTGGATCACCGCGTGCCTCCCACTTCGAGGAGCTTGTTGATGTGGCCGTCGGCGTAGAGGAAGTTCACTTCCTTCCCCACGCCGCGGTCCTTGTGAAAGTTCTCCTTGTCGTAGAAGACCGGAATCTGGCTCTGGCCAAAGGCGATGTTCATCACCACCAGCCGGTCGGCATCCTGGCCGTTGAGCAGGGAGTTCCAAGCGTAGCTGGTGCCGGTCTGCTGGTAGAGATCCAGCCGGTCGGAGGGGCACTGCCAGACGTTCGAGTTGCCGCCGGTGTGGCGCAGGAGCACGGCGTCCGGCGCGGGCAGCGGGAAGGCGTTGGTGGCGGGGACTGAGTTGGTGCCCAGCAGGGCATCGCGCATGAAGGGCAGGCGGTTGCCATTGTCCTGCACATACACCTGGAGGCCGAGGCCAAGCTGGCGCAGGTTGCTCAGGCACACAGTCCCGCGACCGGCCTCCTTGGTCTTGCTCATCACCGGCATCAACAGGCCGGCCAGCACGCCGATGATGGCGATGACGACGAGCAGCTCGATCAAGGTGAAGGCAGTGCGGGCGGCGACTTGCGGGTGGCGGGTGATGGGTGGCTGCATGGTTACCTTCCTGGTCGCATCAAGCGGCCGCTTTCCATCGAGCGTTGAATTTCCTCCAGCAACGGGGCGAGCTCGGCCTTGGTTTGCGCGGAGCTTTGCGAATAAAACGCGCCCAGTCCGGCGGCGGTGACGCGCTTTTGCAGATCCTCGCTCAACGGCGGCGGGGCGTCCCGGCCTTCCCACTGGGCGCGGTTCCGGGGATCGTCCCGCGCCTCGCGCATGCGCTTGACGCTGTCGGTCACGGCCTTGGCCCGCTTCTCCGGCGGGAGCTGCTCGAACGCGGTCAGCATCTGTTTCACGCCGCTGGGCAGCGTGGCCTCGATGAACTCACCCTTCTCCTGCTCGTTCATTTCCTTGAACCACTTGTCCCATTCGCGGTCCATCCGCGCGTTGCGCCGTTCATCGGGGGGCAGTTGGTTCATGTAGTTGGCCAGTTGCTTGAGGGCCTTGGCGCGGTCGCGGCCTTGCAGTTTGGATAGATCATTCTTTGCCAGATAGGCGCGAACCTTTTCGCCGGTGACCTTTGCGTTCTTGGCGATCGCGAAGCCCACGTAAGCCAGAATCCAGACGCCAAGCAGAACGACGACGGCGACCACGAGTGGTTTCTTGCGCGAGTTCACAACTGGGAAACTAGACGGGGGCCACCCGGCTGCCAAGCGAGTTATGCGCTGTGCTGCAACCGTTAGGACCTGTGGGATATGGCCAAAAATCCTTTAATATGTGCGTTTTATCCTTGCGCTGCCTTCGGTGGTTGCATTTTTATCACCGCAAGTCGCAAGACGCACACCAGTCAACACTAACACCCAACTAAAACCACCTATGGCAAAAGCCCTCTCCAAGTCACAAATCGCCGCCGCTATCGCTGAAAAGGCGGAGATCTCCAAGAAGCAGGCCGCCGGCATCCTCGAGCACATCGCTGAACTCGCCTACAAGAACGCCAAGAACACCTTTACGCTCCCCGGCATCGGCAAGCTGGTGCTCGTCAACCGCAAGGCCCGCATGGGTCGCAACCCCGCCACCGGCGAGGCCATCCAGATCAAGGCCAAGAAGGTCGTGAAGTTCCGCGTGGCCAAGGCCGCGAAGGACGCGATCCTCGGCGCGAAGTAAGTTGCTTTCTCCCCATCAGACCCCGGCGCAAGCCGGGGTCTTTTTTTGCCCCGGTCCGGCGGGCGTTGTGTTCAGGCGCGCAGCCGGTAGAACTCGGTGGCGCTGCCTCCGAAGAACCGGGCCTGCTGTTCCGCAGTCAGGTTGCGCACGTAGCTGGCTGCCAGTTGGTGGACCTCCTGATACGTCCCCGCGAGGGTCGCCACCGGCCAGTCCGTGCCAAACATCAGCCGCTCCACGCCGAAGGCCTCGAACACCACGTCCAGATACGGGCGGAAGTCTTCCGCGCGCCAGCCCGTCCACTTCGCCTCCGTGATCATGCCGGAGACCTTGCACCACACGTTTGGAGCCTTCGCCAACTCGCGGATTTGCTCGCTCCATGGCGAGATCGTCCCGTCCCGGATGAACGGCTTAGCGATATGGTCGAGCACGAAGCGCTGCTCCGGGAAGTTCGCGGCAAGTTGAATTGAGGCGGGCAGTTGCTTCGGGAAGACGAGGATGTCGTAGGCGAGATTGAACTGCCGCAGCTTCCCAATGCCGCGCTGGAAGGCTGGCCGCAGCATGAAGTTATCGTCCGGTTCGTCCTGCACCACATGGCGGACGCCGACGAAGCGCGGGTGCCGGGCCAGTTCCGCCAGTTGCTCCTCCACGCGGTCACTCTGCAAATCTACCCAGCCCACGACGCCCTTGATGATCGGATGTGCGTCCGCGAGCGCGAGCAGCCAGCGCGCCTCGGCTACGGTTTGCTGTGCCTGCACCGCCACGCAGCCATCTAGCCCGGTCT
>CAIPBN010000163.1 GCA_903863315.1 uncultured Verrucomicrobiota bacterium
AACTCCAGCACCGGCAACGGGCAACTGCCGAACGAGCCGTGGTTCAGGAAAGTGACGGCGGGGTCGAGTGGCCAGACCACCGGCGGGGCAGCCGGCACGACGGGGCTCGGGCGTTTCTTGGTCGGAAATTTGAAGCGCATGGATGTTGGAACCTTCTCACGTCGGCTGCCACCGGTCACACCGCAATGGGTGCCTTGATGCCGGGGTGCGGGTCGTAGCCTTCCAGCGTGAAGTCCTCGAACTGGAAGTCGTGGATGTTCTTCACGGCGGGATTGAGCTTCATCACGGGCAGCGGGCGCGGGGTGCGGGTGAGCTGGAGCCGCGCCTGTTCGAGGTGGTTCGCGTAGAGGTGCAGGTCGCCGAAGGTGTGGACGAACTCGCCGGGTTTCAGCCCCGTGACTTGCGCAACCATCAGCGTGAGCAGCGCGTAGCTGGCGATGTTGAAGGGCACGCCGAGGAAAAGGTCGGCGCTGCGCTGGTAGAGCTGGCAGGAGAGCTCGCCATCGGCCACGTAGAACTGGAACAGCGCGTGACAGGGCGGGAGTTTCATCTGGTCAATCTCGCCGACGTTCCACGCGCTGACGATGTGCCGACGCGAGTCGGGGTTCTTCTGAATCTGCGCGATGACTTGGTCAATCTGGTTCACGCTGCGGCCGTCGGTGGTGCGCCAGTCGCACCATTGCGCGCCATAGACGCGACCGAGATTGCCCTCGGCGTCGGCCCACTCGTTCCAGATGGTCACGCCGCGCTCTTGCAGCCACTTCACGTTCGTCTCGCCGCGCAGGAACCAGAGCAGTTCGTAGATGATGGACTTGAGGTGCAGCTTCTTCGTGGTGAGGACGGGAAAGCTGGTGCGCAGGTCGAACCGCGTCTGCGCACCGAAGACGGAGTAGGTGCCGGTGCCCGTGCGGTCGGACTTGAACTTGCCTTTGTCGAGGACGTGCTGGAGCAGGTCGAGGTATGGCTGCATGTCGGGCGAACTATGCGGGAGGGGAAGGCGGGCGGGCAATCTCCGACCACGGAGCGCCGCTCTCCGAGCCGGCACGGCACGCCGGGTCGGAGACCGGCGCTCCGTCATGCGCGTTGGACCAAACCCCGTGCCAGCTTCGCCAGTTCCAAATCCCGCGTGAGGTCGGCGAACCTGAACTGCTGCGCTCCGCTCTGGGCTTGGCCGAGCAGTTCGCCCGGGCCACGCAGGCGCAGGTCCGCCTCGGCGATGGCGAAGCCGTCGGTCGTTTCCTCCAGCACCTTCAGCCGGTCTCGGGCGTCGTCGGTGAGCTTCGCGGCGACGAGGACGCACCACGAGTCATGCGCGCCGCGTCCGATGCGCCCGCGCAACTGGTGGAGCTGCGCGAGCCCGAACTGCTCGGCGTTCTCGATGACCATCACTGTCGCGTTGGCCACGTCCACGCCGACCTCGATGACGCTGGTGGCGAGCAAGGCTTGCACGCGGTTCGCGCGGAAATCGGCCATGACCGATTCCTTTTCCTCCGCCGAGAGCCGCCCGTGCAGCAGCGCGACGCGGTGGGGCGCAAGTTCCTTCGCCAGCTTATCGAACTCCGCCATCACGGCCTTCGTGCCGGTCTTCAGGTCGGTGTCCTCGACGCGCGGGTAAACCACGTAGGCCTGGCGTCCCTCGCCGAGCCGCTCGCGGACAAAAGCCCACACCTTGGGCAATTTCTCCGGGCCACGAACGAAAGTCTTGATGGCTCCGCGACCCGGCGGCAGGTGTGCGATGACGGACACGTCGAGGTCGCCGTAAACCGTGAGGCCGAGCGTGCGCGGGATGGGCGTGGCGGTCATCACGAGCAGGTGCGGGTAATGGCCCTTGCGCAGCAGCCGCTCGCGTTGCGCGACGCCAAACTTGTGCTGCTCATCAATGATGACCAAGCCGAGGCGCTCGACGGTGAAGGTGTCCTCAACGAGGGCGTGGGTGCCGATGAAAAGGGAGGGAATAGGCGATAGGGAATGGGAAATAGGGGCGGTTTTTCGGGAGCCGGTGCGGAGTTGCACGGTGATGCCGAGCGGGTCCAGCCACTTCGAGAAGTTCCGATGGTGCTGCTCGGCGAGAATCTCCGTTGGGGCCATGAGAGCGACGCTGTGGCCGCTCTCCAAGGCCATCAACGCGGTGCAGGCGGCGACGACGGTCTTGCCCGCACCCACATCGCCTTGCAGCAAACGACGCATCGGCGTGCCCCGCGCGAGGTCGGCGCGGATTTCGCGGAGCACTGTGGTTTGCGATTCGGTGAGGGCAAAGCCGAGCTGGGCGAGGAACGGACGGATGAGGTGATTGTCCCCTTTGCACGGCTGGCTGCGAGCGTTGGCGAGAAGCTTCTCACGCCGGGCGCGGACGGCGAGCTGGAGGTCGAGGAACTCATCGAGCGCAAGGCGCTGGCGGGCGAGTTCGCGGTCCGGGAGTTCGACGGGGAAGTGGAGGGACCGGATGGCGACGGCGCGGGAGAGGGAGAGCACGGTGTCCGTGCCGGCGGCTTCCAGCCGCCGCTCCGTAGCGTCCGATGTGTCCGGACGGCGGCGGGAAGCCGTCGGCACGAGTCTTGGGTGCCGTTCGGGAATCTGTCCGCCGTATTCCTCCAGCGTCCGCCACACCAACCCGCGCAGCCAGCGCTGCGAGAGGCCCTCCGTCAGCGGATACACCGGCACGATGCGGTGCAAGTGAACCGACGCCTCGTCGCCCGCTTCGACGACTTCGGTCTCGGGGTGATCAATCGTGCGCGGCTTGAGCGAGAGTAGCCTGCCGTAAACAAAGACCTCGTCGCCGACGCGGAACTTGTCCTCCAGCCAAGGCAGGTTCCACCAGCGGCAGTGCAAGCGCGCCGTGCCGTCGTCGAGGATGAACTCGAAGACGGACTTGGTGCCCTTGGCGAACTTGTTCACGCCTTGCGCTACGATTTTGCCGAGCACAGTGGCCGGTTCGTTCAGCTTGAGCTGCGCAATGGTGCAGCCCGTCGCCCGCCGGTCCTCGTAGCGGCGCGGCTGGTGGAGCAGCAGGTCTTCAATCGTCGCGATGCCAAGCTTGGCGAAGAACTCGACGTGCCGCGGCCCCACACCGCGCAAGGCGGCAACAGGACGGGCGAGCGGCGATGGCGCGGGGGCGTCAGGCACGCGGTGAAACTAGGGCACGCCCGTCGTGGATTGAAGCCGGAACCACCCGCGACACACCAAACGGGATTGGAAATTTGATTGCCGCCTCCCGTCAACCCAGCCACGTTTACCGCCCATCTTGACCATGCAAAAGCTACTGTTCAGGCCGCTCGTTCTCGCCACCGCCATGGCATTTCCCCTTCTCCCGCTTGCCGCCGCCGAGGCGAAGAAGGATGCCAAGAAGGCTGATGCCAAACCCGCGCCCAAGCCCAAGGCCTCCAGCACCCAATGGGACTTGATGGACCTCGGTCCCAGTTTTGCTGGCGGCCTCCAGGTGCCCGGCGACAAGGGTGAGGTCTTCCGCCCCGCGCTGAAGGGCCTGAGCCTCAACCTTGGCAACGGAGCCGCCGTCTGCTTTGACACCGAACGCTTGCGGCTGGCCATCGGCTGGGGCGGTGGTTTTCTGAAACTGCCGACGGGCCGCGAAGGTCTCGAAGGCGTGGCGTCACCGGTCGGTGAAATTGCGTTTAAGTCTGATGTGCTGCCCGGCTGGGCGGACGCCAGCGGCAAGTTCGTCGAGCCCAAGCCCCCCGTGAAGGACGGCCGCGAACTCGTCTCCTTCGGCCCGCTGCCCAAGGACTGGGCCAAGTGGCGTGGTCACTACGTCAACGGCAAGCAGGTCATTCTCAGCTACACCGTCGGCAAGGTCGGCGTGCTGGAGTTACCCGGCTACGACGCGGCCAGCGGCGCGTTCACCCGCACGTTCCACTTCGAGGGTGCGGCTTCGGCGCAAAAGCTCCTGCTCGCCACCGGGGAAACCAAGCTCAAGGCCACCTGCTCGCTCGCCGGATCAAAGATTGAAACCT
>CAIPBN010000164.1 GCA_903863315.1 uncultured Verrucomicrobiota bacterium
GACCGGTTCGTCCTTGCCCGGCTCGCGCAGGAGAAGTTGAAACCCTCGTCCGAGGCCGCGAAGCACACGCTGCTTCGCCGTGTCTCCTACGATCTCACCGGCTTGCCGCCGACAACGGCGGAGTTGGACGCCTTCCTCGCTGACCGTTCGCCTGATGCGTTTGAGAAAGTCGTCACCCGACTGCTGAAGTCCGAGCACTTCGGCGAACGCATGGCGATGTGGTGGCTCGACGCCGCGCGCTATGCAGACACGGACGGTTTCCAGTCCGATGCCACCCGCTCGAATTGGCCGTGGCGCGACTGGGTCGTTGCCGCCTTCAACGCGAACATGAAGTTCGACCAGTTCACGCGCGAGCAGTTCGCCGGCGACCTTCTGCCTAACGCGACGCCTGAACAGCAGTTGGCGACGTGCTTCCATCGCAATCACATGACCAACGGCGAGGGTGGTCGCGACCCTGAGGAGTCGCGCGTGGACTACGTGATTGACCGCGTGAACACCGTCGGCACGGTTTGGCTCGGCCTCACGCTCAACTGCGTCCAGTGCCACGCGCACAAATACGACCCGCTCCCGCACGCGGACTTCTACCGGCTCGCCGCGTTCTTCAACTCGATTGACGAGGACGGCAAGGCCGGCACCGCCGCGAAACCCTACCTCAGTTACCAATCCCCGCTCGCCGCCCGCGCCGTGACCGAGGCGCAAGCGCTGGTGGACGAACGCAAACCGCGCGAGGCCGAGGCGCGCAAGGCGGCGGAAGCACCCTTTGCCGAGTGGCTCGCGACGAAGGCGAGAGAAGTGGCGAAGGGCTTTGCCGCGTGGCATCCGTTGCGGGCAAGCGAGCTGGAGAGCATCGAGGGAACTCGCCTTGTGCAGGAGGCGGACGCCATCGTGCAAGCGAGCGGGCCGAATCCGAATCACGAGGACTACCGTGTCATCGGCGCGGTGAAGCTGCCGCGCGTGACCGGGCTGAAGCTGGAAGTGCTGCCACACGCGTCGCACACGAGTGGCGGGTTGTCGCGTGGCAAGTCCGGCGAGTTCATCCTCACGGACATCAAGGTGCAGGTGCGTCGGCGGGGCAGTTCACAGATTCGCGATGTGCTAGTGACCGGTGCGGTCGCCGACGCCTCCGCTGACCAGAAGGGCGCGCGCGAATACGGCGACATCAAGGGCGTGCTCGACGACGACCCGCGCAACGGCTGGACCACGAAGGGACTCGACCAGAAGCAACCGCGCACCGCCGTCTTCGCGCTGGCCGAGCCGCTCGTGCTCGATGCGGACGAGGAACTCATCTTCGAGCTGCGCCACCGATCGACCCTCGGTGACGCGAACATCGGCCGCTTCCGCGTGTCGGCGACGGACCAGGCGGGCGACGCTATTCGCAGCGTTGAGCCGGCTCCGCTGGAACAGCTCGCCACCGCGAAGCTGACCGACCTTGGCGCGCTGGACACCAAGCTCCGCGCAAAGCTGTTCAACCAGTTTCTCGCCGACTACGCGCCTTACCAAGTCGCAAAGTCCGCGCTCGATCGCGCGAGCCGGCAATTGGGCGAAGTGAAAGCCGGCGCGCAAAAGCTCAACGTCATGGTCCTCGCCGAACGCAAGGAGCCGCGCGCCACGCACATCCTGGTGCGCGGCGTGTGGGACAAGCCCGGTGAGAAGGTCGAGCGCGGCGTGCCCGCGGCCGTCGCGCCGTGGCCAGCGAACGCGGACAAGACCCGCCTCAGTCTCGCGAACTGGCTGACCGCTCGCGATAACCCGCTCACCGCTCGCGTAGTCGTGAACAACCTGTGGGCGCTGCTGTTCGGTAACGGCTTGGTGCGGACGCCCGAGGACTTCGGCCTGCAAGGCGAACGCCCCACGCATCCGGAATTGCTCGACTGGCTGGCGGTCGAGTTCATGGAGAGCGGCTGGGACGTGAAACACATCCTCCAACTCATGGCGACGAGCGCCACATATCGCCAAAGCTCTGTCGCTTCTCCAGCCCTGCTGGCCCGCGACCCGGAGAACCGCCTGCTGGCGCGCGCGCCGCGCTTTCGCTTGCCTGCCTGGATGCTCCGCGACGCCGCTCTCCGCAGCGGCGGACTGCTCAACCCCTCGCTCGGCGGCCCGCCCGTGAAGCCTTACCAGCCCGAAGGCGTGTGGGAGGAAATCTTCATGGGCCGCTTCAAATACGAGCCGAGCGAAGGCGCGGCACAGTATCGCCGTTCGCTCTACGCCTTCTGGCGTCGCAGTATCGCGCCGACTTTTCTCTTCGATTCCGCCCAGCGCCGCGTCTGCGAAGTCCGCACCCCGCGCACGAACACACCGCTCCAGGCGCTCACGTTGCTCAACGACGAAACCTTCCTCGAAGCCTCGCGCGCACTGGCGGCTAAAGTTCTTCGCGTTGCGACCAAGCCCGAAGACCGCCTCGCTGAAATCTACCGCCGCGTTCTCGCCCGTCCGCCTAATGCAAAGGAAGCCGCCGTGCTTCAACGGGAGTTCGACCGCGCACTCGCGTCATATCGCACCAAGCCCGCCGAGGCGGCGAAACTGCTGGCTGGCGCGCAGTTCAAGGTCGACGCGAAACTCAGCGCAGCCGAACTGGCCGCCTACACGGTCGTCGCCAGCCTCGCCTTCAACCTCGATGAAGCCATCACCCATGAATGAGCCGCTAGACATCTCTCGCCGATACTTCCTCGGTCGCGGTGCGGGCGTGAGCCTTGGGGCGATGGCCTTGTCGCAATTGCTCCAGCGCGCTTCTGCCGCGCCCTCGACCGCGGTGCCCACCGGCCTGCCGCACTTCGCGGCCAAGGCCAAGCACGTCATCTTCCTCACGCAGTCCGGCGGGCCGTCGCAGTTGGAGCTGTATGATTACAAGCCGCAGTTGGAGAAGTGGGCGGGAATCGAAATCCCTGACTCGGTTCGCCAAGGCCAGCGCGTGACGACGATGACCTCGAACCAGAAGCAACTGCTGATGCCGGGGCGGACGAAGTTCGAGCGGTGCGGGCGGAGCGGCGCGACGATTGGCGAGTGGCTGCCGCATTTGCGCGGCGTGGCGGATGACCTGTGCTTCATCAAGTCCATGCACAGCGACCAAATCAACCACGCGCCCGCGATGACCAAGTTTCTCACGGGCCATCAGATTCCCGGTCGCCCCAGCATGGGCGCGTGGGCCAGCTACGGTCTCGGTAGCGAGAACAAGAACTTGCCGGACTACCTCGTGCTCATCTCGAAGATGCAGCGCCCGAGCGACCAGCCGCTCTACGACCACTACTGGGGCAGCGGCTTTTTGCCGTCGCGCTTCCAGGGCGTGAAGCTCCGCAACTCCCGCGACCCGGTGCTTTACCTGCGTGACCCCGACGGCCTGCCGCGCGAGCTGCGACGCGGAATGCTCGATGGCCTCGGCGAGTTGAACCAGATGCGCCTCACGGAAACTGGCGACCCCGAAATCGCGACCCGCATCCGCCAATACGAAATGGCCTACCGCATGCAAACCAGCGTGCCGGAACTCACCGACATGAGCGGCGAGGCGGAGTCCACTTTCGAACTCTACGGCCCTGACTCGCGCCGCGCCGGCAGCTATGCAGCGAACTGCATCCAAGCCCGCCGCCTCGTCGAGCGCGGCGTGCGTTTCATCCAGCTTTTCCACCCGGACTGGGACCATCACAGCCGATTGCCGAGCTGGTGCGTTGCGCGCTGCCGCGACACCGACCAGCCCACCGCCGGCCTCATTCGTGACCTCAAACAACGCGGTCTCCTCGACCAGACGCTCGTCATCTGGGGTGGCGAGTTCGGTCGCAGTCCCGTCGGTCAGGGCAAGTGGGACAGCATCGAAGCCGGGCGCGACCATCACCCTCGTTGTTACACCATGTGGATGGCGGGTGGCGGCGTGAAAGCCGGCCTCACCTACGGCGCGACGGATGACTTCAGCTTCAGCGTCGCGGAGAACCCCGTCCATGTGCATGACCTGCACGCGACAGCCCTGCATCTGCTCGGCATGGACCACGAGCGGCTCACCTACCGGCACCAAGGCCTCGACTTCCGCCTTACGGGCGTCGAGCCGAGCCGCGTGGTGAAGGAAATTCTGAGCTAGGCATCGGCAAAGGCGGTTGCCTCACGCCGCGCATCCCGCCAAGCTCCGCGCATGAAATACCGCCGCTTCGGAAAGACTGAGTTGCAAATGCCCGTCTTCTCCTGCGGCGGCATGCGCTACCAGCACAAGTGGCAGGATGTGGCGCCCGGCGAAGTCCCCAAGGACGGCCAGGCCAACCTCGAAGCCACCATCCACCGCGCCCTCGAACTCGGCATCAACCACATCGAGACCGCGCGCGGCTACGGCTCCAGCGAGATGCAGCTTGGCTGGGTGCTCCCGCAGATCAAGCGCGACAAGCTCATCGTCCAGACCAAGGTCGCCCCCTTCGCCGACCCCGAGGAATTCCTCCGCACCTTCGACCAGTCCATGAAGTATCTGCGGCTCGACCACGTGGACCTCCTCTCCTTTCACGGCATCAACCACCGCCAGCACCTCGACTGGACCCTCCGCAAAGGCGGCTGCCTCGAAGCCGCGCGCCAGCTCCAGCGCGAGGGCCGCTGCCGCCACATCGGCTTCAGCACCCACGCCACCACCGACGTCATCCTCGACGCCGTCAACTCCGGCGAGTTCGCCTACTTCAACGTCCACTGGTATTTCGTCAACGACCTCAACTGGGCCGCCATCGAAGCCGCCACGCGCCTCGACATGGGCGTCTTCATCATCAGCCCCAACGACAAGGGCGGGAAACTCTACGCGCCGCCGAAGAAGCTCGTGGACATGTGCGCCCCGCTCACGCCCATGCAGTTCAACTCCCTCTACTGCCTCGCCCGCCCGGAGGTCCACACCCTCAGTTGCGGCGCGGCGAAACCCTCCGACTTCGACGACCACGTCGCCGGCCTCGCGCACTACGACCGCGCGGCGGAAGTCATCGCGCCCATCGAGGCCCGGCTCCGCGCCGAGATGCTCCGCGTGCTGGGCGACGACTGGTGCCGCCGGTGGTTCGAGGGCCTGCCGAACTACGTGGACGTGCCCGGCGAAATCAACGTGAGCGAAATCCTCCGCCTCTGGAC
>CAIPBN010000165.1 GCA_903863315.1 uncultured Verrucomicrobiota bacterium
TCCTCGCTCGGTGCTGCCAGTCGTCCTCATCACCCTTGCGCTGACGCTGGGATTTATTGTCCCCACCCTCTTCATCCCGTGGGTGATGCGGCGGCGTGCGGCAACTCCGCCCTCGGGGCCCGGAACCGGCTCGCATCTGGCAAGACTGGGCCTTGCCTTGCTGTGCGTGCCGCTGATGATTCAGTTGTTGATGCTCCTCCTGACGCTGGCCGCGCGCCTGACGGGGACCAATCCCGCACCGAGTGGCCCGCAGTTCTTCCTCGGTTTTCCCGAAACCATCATCCTCGCCGTGCTGGGAATGCTGGGACTTTGGGCTCAACGCCGTCGCGAGCCCCCGCCCGTCCCTCCCGCCGCGCCGAGAACCTATGGCCACAACCTGCTTGGCATCGGTTTGATTTGCTTCGGCATGTTCCTCGGCGGGCTGAAAATCAACGAAGCCCAGCGCGACCACTTTCAGCGTGTGCAAAACTTGGCGTGGGAAATTCCTCGCCTGCAAACGCAGTGGCACGCCGCCCAGCAAGCGGTGTTTGAAGCGCGATCGGAACTGCAACGCTTCGAGGTCCGCGCACCCGCGCCCGTCACCGATGTGGAGCGGCAACGCCATGTGCTCGAACACGAGCGCCTCAAGGGGGAGGTCTCCAAGGCGGGAGTTCGCGGCGACGTCATCAATGGGCAAATCCGCACCATTCAGGACACCAATGAAGCCCAGCGTTTCCCGACGCTGACGGATTTTCAGTTTGTGGCCGCACGGAGCCTGCCGTTCGTGCTCGCCGGATTGGTTGTGCTCTTCTGGCGGCGCAACCCTGGTGCGGGCGGCCCGGGCAGCGCGGTCTTCGCCGCCGCCACGGCGTGGTTCTACGCCTGCGTGGCCGCTGGCATTGCGCTCATCCATGTGCTGCCGTGGCGCTTTAACCGTGACTCTGCCTACTTCGTCCTCGTGCTGGCCGCGCTGGCGGTATCCGCTCTGCTGGGAGTGCTGGTTGCCCGACGAACTGCGTCGCGGGGCTGGCTGCGGGCGCTCGCGCTGGCGGCATTTGTCTGCAGTCTGCCGATTTTGGGATTTGCCGCCTTCTTCGCTTACGCGTGGGCCAGCGAGTCCGGTGGATGGAGCCCCGCCCCCTCCGAGGCACTGCTGGTGCCGCTCACGTTCCTGGGCGCGGTGCTGCTGCCTTGGGCGGGCACCCGCTTGTGGCGGGCCTCAGTGCCGCGAAACCCCGATAGCCCGCAACCGCCTCCGGTGCCGCCGCACGCCGCTCCCCGCGAACACCCCGCGACTTGGGTGCTGCTCGGCATGTTCCTGCTGACCCTGCTCGCGGGCGCACTCTTCTTCAAAGCCGCCCGCCCTGACCTCTTCGCCCCATCGCCGCTTGTCGCCATTACCAACGTGCAACACGGCGTCATGGGCGAGAGTAACACCGTGTTCTTCGCGGAACTCGACCTGCGCGTGGACGGCTCCGAAGCGGTGGAATTCCTCGTGGAGTTCACCGGCCCCGCCTTGTCCAGCGACGCTGCTGAGCGTGTGCGCCGCGAGTCCGCCAACCACGGACGCCTCTTCACCAGCCTCGCGACCGGTGCTAACAACGCGCTGCTGCTTACGCCGGGCAATGTGGGCCCGGTTGCCTCGCGCGTCTTCGCGCCCGGCTCGCACAAGTGGCAGGTGGGCTTCGCCTTCCCCACCGCCGCGCTCGCCGCCGAAGCGCGCGGCAACTTCGTCGCGCCCGTCAGCACCTTCACCCCGACGCCCCGCGTGAACGCGCGCCCCGGCTAGATGATCCCGCGCCGTCGAAGCCACCCCTTCGCGGCTTGCGTCAGGGCCAAGTACGCCACGACCATCGCCGCGAGGTAGGGCCAGAGCGAAGTTGGCAACGGTCCAAAACCCAGCGCAGCGCCAA
>CAIPBN010000166.1 GCA_903863315.1 uncultured Verrucomicrobiota bacterium
GCCGCCGCCGCCGCTGGGCAACCGCGTTGTCGAATTGAGCAATCTCGGCATCGAGTTCGGCGGGCGCACGCTCTTCCGCAACTTCTCGCACCTCTTCGAGAACGGCCAGCGCATTGGTGTCGCTGGGCGCAACGGTGTCGGCAAAACCAGCCTGCTCAAGGCCATCATCGGCGACCTTCAGCCCACCGAGGGCACGGTGAAGATTGGCCAGTTGACGAAGTTCAACTACGTGGATCAGTCGCGCCTGCAACTGCGCGAGGACCGCACCGTGATTGATGAGGTGAGCGACGGCACCGAGTTCGTCATCTGGGGCAACGGCAAGCTCTCGCTGCGCGCTTACCTGAAGCGTTTTCTCTTCTCCGATGACCGCATCAACTTGCAGGTGAAGTATCTCTCCGGCGGCGAGCGCAGCCGGCTGCTGCTCGCGCGCATCCTCAAGCAGGGCGGCAATTTCCTGATCCTCGACGAGCCGACGAACGACCTCGATCTGAGCACGCTCCGCGTGTTGGAGGAGGCGCTCATCGCCTTCCCAGGCGTGGTGCTCGTGGTCAGCCACGACCGCTACTTCCTGAACCGTGTCTGCACCGGCATCCTCGCCTTCGAGGGCGACGAGCGCATCGCCTACAGCGTTGGGAATTACGATTACTATCTGGAGAAGAAGAACCGTCCGGCCGCCCGCGAGTCCGCGTCCGGCTGGTCGGCCAAGAACGCTGCCCCGCCTGCCCGCGACAACGGCCCCAAGCCCGCCGGCAAGGGGCGCAAGCTCAGCTTCAAGGAGACGCGCGAATTGGAAGGCATGGAGGCGGAGATCCTCAAGGTGGAGCAGGAGATTGGCCGCATCGAGAACTTGTTCGCCGATCCGGAGTTCCACAAGACGCACGCGACGCAGACGAATGCTTTGCTCGCGGATTTGGCGGCGAGCAAGGAACGATTGAACCAGCTCTTCGCGCGTTGGTCGGAGCTGGAGGCGCTGAAGGCCGCCAGCGGAGCTTAGTTCGCGCGGTCCGCACTCCGAAATCGCCGGTGGGACGCTCCCCTAGCCGATGGCTTCGCCGACTCAGTCCGGGCGATTTTGTAGCGCTGCAGGCAGCAGCGCGCGGATGGTTTCAACCCGCCGCCGGTTCACGCCGAAGTCGCTGTGCCCCACGCGTGAGGCCGAGCGGATGTGGATGGCTCTGCCAGCCTGGTCGAAGTGAAATTCGACGTCGTCCACGAAGCGAAAGATCAGGCTGCGGAATTCAAAGTGCAGGTAGTTGTCATCCTCGCGCACCAGACGGGTGCGGGGCAGGGCGGCGAGCGCGGCTTTCACCACGGACTTTGCCTCGGCAACGGGACGATCCAGTCCGAAGGGGGCAACCTTCTGGTCGGCCTGTGCCGCGAGGCTGCTGACACAGTTTGGCGTGGCGGGGCAGGGGGCCAGCCGGCCACTGTGCAGCCCGAGTGTGGTGGGAGGTGTGGAACTCATGGAAAGCACGGTGAACAACACCATCACCACCGTGGCGGCGTGGACGAGGCGCCACAGCAGGCGGCGCTGCCACGAGGGGCTGGGCGGCGTGGTGGCCATCAGCGCGACGGCCGGTTGCGGTGGAGGTTGGGGTAAAAGCGCTTGTGGATTTCCAGCAGGCGCGACAGCTCGTGGTTGGGCTCTGGATGGTCTTCCACCCGCAGGTCGATGTAGCGGTCGGAGGCGCGCCCATAGCCGCCCTTTTCGCGCACGACGAGCAGGGCGGCAGACTGGCGGCCGCGCGAGTCACCCCCGGCGGCTTCGCCCGCGTGGAGCGCGGCGACCAGCCAGTCGCCCAGCTCGCTGCCTTCTTCTTTCTGCGCTTTCTCGTAGGCCGCCGCCATGGCCTTCACGACCCCTTCGCCCGCCAGAATGTTGCCTTGGACGGCGAAGTTGGGGCGGACGATTTGCCCGGCCCAGGCATTGCATTTCTCGCCGGTGTGGCTGGCGGCGCGGCCCTTGGCATCCACGATGCCGAGTTGCCGGTGGTCGCGGCCGTCGTCTTCGCTGGTGAGCAGCTTCACGGTTTCCTCGGCGCTCTTGCCGGCGGCCAGCAGCTCCAGCCCGTGCGGGCCGTAAGTGATGTTGGCGGAAGACTGCGTGGCAATCGCTCCCACGCCGGCCTTGGCCCACGGAACGACGCTGCCCACGCCGAAGAACTTGCTCTGCACGGCCACCCCGAGATCGCCGGTGGCCGGATCGTAGGCGACGATGGAGTAGGTGGCGACGACCGGCTCGGAGGAAATCGTAGGGCGCTGATGCGCAGCCTTGCGGGCGGGACAGGTGCAGCCGGCCAGCAGGGTGGCGAGCAGGGCGGCGATGGGCAGGCGAAGTGGTTTCATGTCGGCGGGCGTTGTGTTGCGGCGAATTCTGCGGGGCGGCGGCGACAATGCAAGCGGGTTGCGGCGGCGGATGGGGACAAGCCTTGTGAGCCGTCATCCGGGCTGGCAGCTTGCGGGCATGTCAGTGATCATGCCGCCTGAATTGTCGCGTCTGCTCGGAGGGATGCCCGAGCTGGCGCAGGCGTTTCTGGTGGGCGGCTGTGTGCGGGATGCGCTGCTGGGCCGGGAGGTAAAGGATTTCGACCTCGAGGTGTTTGGCGTGAGCTACGAGCGGCTGGCGCGGGCGCTGTCCCGCGTGGGACGGGTGGACTTGGTAGGGCGCTCGTTTGGCGTGGTGAAGCTCACGACCGGCAGCGGGGTGGCGTATGACTTCTCCATCCCGCGCCGCGACCGCAAGGTGGCGCTCGGGCACAAGGGCTTTGCCATCGAGTTCGACGCGGACATCACGCCGACGGAGGCCGCCAGCCGCCGGGACTTCACCATCAATGCGCTGATGTTTGACCCGCGTCGTGGCGAGGTGCTGGATTTTTTCGGCGGCCAGACGGACTTGCGCGAGCGCGTGCTGCGGCACACGAGCGAGGCGTTCGCGGAAGATCCGTTGCGCGTGCTGCGCGGGATGCAGTTCGCCGCGCGTTTCAATCTCCACGCCGCGCCGGAGACGGTGGCACTGTGCCGGAGCATCAAGGGCAGTTACGGCGAGCTGGCGGTGGAACGGGTGCGGGAGGAGTGGTTCAAGTGGGCGGCGAAAAGCAGCGTGCCCTCCATGGGCCTGCGCTTCCTCGCGGACACGGAATGGCTGGAGCACTTCCCGGAAATCGCCGCGCTGCGCGGCACCCCGCAGGAGCCGGAGTGGCATCCAGAGGGCGATGTCTTCACGCACACGGCGCATTGCTGCGATGCGCTGGTGAAGCTACCGGAGTGGCAGGCGGTGGACGAGGCGTCGCGCGTCGCTTGGATGCTCGCGGTGCTGGCACATGATTTCGGCAAACCCGCCACCACGCATCAGGCCGAGCGCGACGGTCGCCTGCGGACGGTGTCACCCGGGCACGAGGCGGCGGGGGTGGCACCGACGGAGAGCTTTCTTACCCGCATCAACGCGCCGCACGTTTTCCGCGACCGCGTGGTGCCGCTGGTGGTCAACCATCTGGCGCATCTTCAAACCATTTCGGATCGCGCGGTGCGTCGGCTGGCGAAACGCCTTGAACCCGAGACCATCGCCGCACTGTGTGTGGTCATCACGGCGGACCACAATGGCCGTCCGCCCAAGCCGCCGTGCGTGCCCGAGGGCGTGAAGGCGTTGCTGGCCAAGGCGGAGGAACTACGGGTGCAGGACAGCGCGCCCAAGCCGATTTTGCAGGGCCGACACCTCATCGCGGCGGGGATGACGCCGGGCAAGGAGTTCAAAGCCATCCTGAACGATGCGTTTGAAGCCCAGTTGGAAGGGCAGTTTGGCGACCTTGAAGGAGCGCAGCAGTGGCTGCGTAGCCGACTGGCTTAGGCAAACAACTCGTCCACCGGCGTGCCGTGCGGGAGGATGGGCACCGGACGGCCTTGGTGGTCGTCGTAGGACTTCATGGGGTCGATGCCCAAGTGACGATACATCGTGGCGAGGACATCTTGGGCGGTCTTGGGATTGTCAGCCGGGAACGCGCCTTGTTTGTCCGAGGAGCCGACCACGCGGCCGCCTTTGATGCCGCCACCAGCGAGGGCGGCACTGAAGACGTTCGGGTAATGATCGCGTCCACCGGTGGAGTTCACGCGCGGGGTGCGGCCGAACTCGCCCCAGGCAATGACCATCGTGCTGTCGAGCATGCCGCGTTGGTCGAGGTCTTCGATGAGCGCGGTGTAAGCCCGGTCCCAGCGCGGGAGGAAACCGTCGCGCATGGTTTCGTAGCCCTTCACATGCGTGTCCCACCAGCGGAGGTCCACGGTGACGAGGCGCACGCCGGCCTCGACGAGACGGCGGGCGAGGAGCATGCGCTGGCTCCACGCGGGGACGCCACAGCGGTCCGGGGTGGGCGCAACGTATTCGGGCATGAAGCCGTAGCGCTCACGAATCTTGGCCGGCTCGGCATCGAGGTCGAAGGCCGAGCGGGCATCGGGTCCGCCGACAATGTCCCAAGCCTTTTGCTGAAAACTATCCATCGCTCCCATGATGCCGGAGGCATCCACGTCGCGGCGGATTTGGTCGAAGCTGCCGAGCAGCTTGCGCCGATCATCCAGACGGTCGAAGGAGATGCCTTCGACGGGCGTGAAGTTCGGAATCGAGAAGGGGCCGGGCTTGGCGGGATCCGCCTCGGTGGCGAAAGCGGCGTGCCTGGCACCGAGGTAGGCGGGACCGGTGCCGGGGCAGTTGCGTGGGATGACGACGTAGGGGGGGAGCTTCGGGTTTTGGTGGCCGAGTTCCTTCGAGACAATGGAGCCGCAACTGGGGTAGGCGTTGATTTCCAGGTTCTGCGCGGGCGTGGGCGGATACCCGGTGAACATGATTTGATCGCCGGCGGAGTGGCCGGCGTCCGTGTGGTGCAGGCTGCGAATGATGGAATACTTGTGCTGAATCTTCGCCGACATCGGCAGGAGGTCGCAAATCTGGACGCCCGGGACGCTGGTGCTCATCGCACCGAACGCTCCCCGGTAATCCTGCGGGGCGTCGGGCTTGGGGTCCCACGTCTCATGCTGGCTGGGGCCGCCGCGCATCCAGAGGATGATGACGGACTTGTCACGGGAGGTTTTGCCGCCGGCGGCATTAACCTGGGCTTCCATGCGCAGGAGGCTGGAGAGGGAGAGGCCCGCGAAGCCGAGAAAGCCGGAGCGGAGGAAGCCACGGCGGTCCGCGCGGAGCAGGCGACGGAACTCAGGGCAGCCGATGTGTTCAGGGCGTAGGTTCATGCGGCGATTCGTTGCATTTTCTGATGGCCCCGGGGCGGGGGGAATTCAAGGGATTTTCGGATGTGGAAGAAAACTCCGGGGCTGGTCTCACCGAGGTGCTGCCCAGTGCGGGCAGCAGGTTGGATGATCGTGTTGTCCGTCTACTGTGCCGGGCTTTGGCATTGAGCGATGGGAGGGTGGTCATTACGCTGCGCTGCCATGAACGTTTTCGTCACCGGCGGTGCGGGCTACATCGGGTCGGTCTGCGTGGAGGAACTCCTGAACGCCGGCCATGTGGTCACGGTCTTCGACAATCTCTCCGAGGGGCATCGGTCGGCGGTGGATCCGCGTGCCAGGTTCGTCCTCGGCGACTTGGCCGACCGCGAGCTGGTTGCGCGGGCGTTGGCGGAAGCCGGGGCGGAGGCGGTCATCCACTTCGCCGCCCATGCGCTGGTGGGGGAGTCCATGCATAATCCCGGGAAGTATTTCCGCAACAACGTCGCCCATGGGCTGAATCTGCTGGATGCCGCCGTCGCGGCGCGGGTGCGAAAGTTCGTCTTCAGCTCGACCTGCGCGACCTATGGCGTGCCGGAGAAGATGCCGATGGACGAGTCCCTCCCGCAGCGGCCGGTCAATCCTTACGGCGAATCGAAGCTGATGTTTGAGAAAATGCTGCTGTGGTATCAGCAGCTTCATGGGCTGGAGTTCGTGGCGTTCCGCTATTTCAACGCGGCGGGCGCGAGCCGGCAGTTCGGTGAGCATCATCGCGTGGAGACGCACCTCATCCCGAACGTGTTGAAGGTTGCGCTGGGCCAGAAGGAGCGGTGCGACATCTTTGGCACGGACTATCCGACCCCGGATGGGACATGCATCCGTGACTACATCCACATCGTGGATTTGGCCCAGGCTCACATTCTTGCGCTGGCTCCCGGCAAGGCGGGATTCTTCAACCTGGGCAACGGCTCTGGCTACTCTGTGCGGGAAGTGATTCAAACCTGCGAACGCATTTCCGGGCGCACCATCCAGACGGTGGAGCAGCCCCGGCGGCCGGGTGACCCGCCCCGCCTTGTGGCTGCTGCGGACAAGGCTCTCCAAGGGTTGGGCTGGCAGCCGCGCTACCCCAAGCTCCAGGACATCGTGGCCACGGCCTGGGACTGGCATCTGCGCCATCCAGAGGGTTATCCAGACTGAGCGTTTATATTGATTTTGCGGCCTCGGGCGGGCATTTCACCTGTCGATCTAGGGGGATTTTCGTATGGACATTGCCATCCCCAGCCTTTGAACTATCCGCTCCTGTTCCGGTCAATCGTTGCCAGCATCCAAATCCAGCATGAGCGCGGACAAATCGAAACCCAAAGCCGGCAAGCAACCTGAGGCCAAGGCGAAGCCCGCGCCTGCCGCTCCGGCTGCGAAGTCGTCAGCGCCCGCGCCAGAGCCCCCGCCTGCGGCGGTGGCACCCATGTTCAAACGGGCGGACTGGCTCACCTTTGCCATCACCACGCTGCTAGTCTTCTTGGGCTATTGGTGGACTCTGGCCCCGGACCTCACCCTGGAGGACTCGGGCGAGCTGGCGGTCGGCTCCATGTATGCCGGTGTGCCGCATCCGCCTGGTTATCCGGTCTGGACGTTGTTCACCTGGCTGATTTGCGAGCTGGTGCCGTTCTCGAACATCGCCTGGCGGGTTGCCTTGGCGTCGGCAATTTGCGGGGCGCTGGCCTGCGGGTTCATTGGCATGATGGTTTCACGCGGGAGCGCCATGATCATCGAGGGCTTCGAGAGCCTCAAGGGCCTGCCACCGAAGACCGAGCAGGCCATCTGCGTGGTCAGCGGCTATGTGGCAGGCATGCTGATGGGCTTCAACGGGTTCATGTGGAGCCAGTCGGTTATCGTCGAGGTCTATGCCATCAGCGTGCTTTCGCTGGCCGCAGTGCTGATTTCGCTGATGCGGTGGATGTATGCGCCGCACCAGCGCGGCTACCTCTACTGGGCGGTGTTCTGGCTGGGCATTTGTTTCACCAACCACCAGACCCTGCTCGTGGCGGCCATTGGCATCGAGGTGGCGGTGCTCGCCCGCGACGCCAAGCTCGGCCGCGACGTGTTCTTCGGCAACTGCGTGCTCTTTGCGCTGTTTGGCATCCTGCTGCTGGCCCGTTATGGCGGGGCGGCGGGCATCGCGGCGGCGGGGTTGAACCTAGCCTATGTGAAGTCCTTCGTGGTCATTGGCGTGGCCTCGATCATCATCACGGTGGTTTTGTTCCTGCACACCGGGGCGAAGCTCGGGACGGAGTGGAAGGCGGCGCTCATGATGCTCCTGATGTGGGTGCTGGGAGCGGCTTTTTACTTCTACATGCCGCTGGCGGGCATGACGACGCCGCCGATGCAATGGGGCTATCCGCGCACGGTCGAGGGCTTCATGCACGCGCTGACTCGCGGCCAATACGAGAAGGGCAACCCGACCTCGGGTCTGGACCGTTTTTTTGGCCAGTTGCAGACCTATGTGGACGCCTCGATCGAGGAAATGAACATCGTGTATCTTTTCATCGGCCTCATCCCGCTGGCGGTCATCTTTTACCGCCGCATTGAACAGGAGGAGCGGGTGTGGCTGGGGGCGGCCTCGGCCGTTTATGCCTTCGTCTGCCTCTTCAAGCTGGCCACGAACCGCGCGGACTACCTGCCCGTGTTGCCGGGCATGATTTACGGCTACCTGTTCCTGCTCATCGGCATCATCCCGTTCCTGTTCTTCCGGCACTCGGGCGGACGTGCGGAGCGGTCGTGGCTGGCGGGTTTGACCACGGTGTTCCTGTTCCTGTCGTTGATGCTGATCTACCTGTTGAACCCGCCGCCCGACCGGCAGTCCCAGCAGTTGAACCGCGTCTTCTTCACCGCTTCGTATGTCCCGGTGTCGATGGGCGTGGGCTATGGGCTCGCCATGATCGCGTCGGTCGTCGTCATGCAATACGCGGCCTTTCGCCGGGTGCTGCTGGCTGGCTGCGCCGTCGCTTCCGCAGTGGCGTGGTATGCGCTCGACAGCCTGCAGGTGGAATTCCCGCTGGCGGTGATCACCGCGCAGTTCGCGCTGGCGCTGGCGGTGACGGCCACGCTGCTGTTCGCCGTCTGCCGCACCCGGGTTCCCTTGATCGCGCTGCTGGCCATCTTTGCGGTCATGCCGACCCACACCTTCCTCTCGCACTGGTCGGAGAACGAGCAGCGCGGCCATCTCTTTGGCTTCTGGTTTGGCCACGATATGTTCATCCCCCCGGTCGAGACCAAGGACGGCAAGCTCACGTATGACCGGAAGGAGCGCGAGGCCGCGCTTAAGGATCCCGCGCGTGCCAAGTTCACCTATCCGGAGATGACCCCGCACACGGTGCTTTTTGGCGGCACCGATCCCGGCCGCTTCTGCCCGACCTACATGATTTTCTGCGAAAGCTTCATCCAGCCCGAGCAGCGGCGGAATCCGGACTTTGACCGGCGCGACGTTTACATCATCACGCAGAACGCGCTCGCCGATGCCACCTACCTCTCCTACATCCGCTCCCACTACAACCGCAGCACCCAGCACGACCAGCCCTTCTTCAGCGGCTTGGTGGATCACCTGCAAAGCATGGCCATCAAGCGCACGGAGCGAGACAAGCAGGCCCGCGGCCTGCCGTTTCAAATGGGAGCGGTCGCCCGGTTGATGGGCCTGCTCAAATACCCCGCCCAACCGATGGACTGGCTCTTTGGCGAGCGCATCGGCAAGGCCATCGACCGCAAACGCCGGGCCGGCAGCTCGCTCTTCCGCGCGGAGCACCTCACCAATCTGAAGGCGCTGGCCGCCAAGCTTCAGCCCGGCCCGCAGCAGGATCCCCTCGCGAAATGGCTGCACGGCGAGCTCAGTGAATCCACGCGCAGCCTGTTGTCCGGTTCGGAGGAAGGACGCCTGGCCAAGGCCCTGGCTGCGGATTTCAACCGGTTGATCGAGCGCGAGATGCCTGCCCGCTGGAAGCTCTACGAGGATCTCCATCAAATCTATCAGGAGCACGACGAAGCCGCCCGCCGTGTGCAGGAGCAGGGCAATGACGCCCGCGCCCAGGCGCAAATCCAGACCATCCGCGAGGACCGGGAAAAAGCCATGCAAGCCCGCCGCGAGGTGTTCTTCAACGGCAACGAACCCTTCTATCACACCAACCGCTTCACTCACCTGAAGCTCGAACCAAGGCTCCAACGCTTCGCCAAACAAGACCTCACTTGGGCCGCCATCCGCCTCAACCGCCTGCTGCTTGAAGCCGCCTTCCCCGATTCCATCACGAAGAGCGAGGGCGGCGTTTATCCCGACCTCGAAATCCTCACGCCCAGCATTGAGGACTCCTCCAAGGCCTTCAGCGAATATGTCGAGGATGCCCGCCGCCGGCTCGAACACGACATGAAGTCACCCAATGAGCCCAAGCAGATCCGCCCCGGCGAGGATGTGCGCTACGATGAGTCCACTGGCCGCATCCAGGTCAGCGGCCAGGTCGCCGTCATGTCCATCAACGGCCTGCTCACCAAGGTCATCTTCGACAAGAATCCCGACCACGATTTCTACGTGGAGGAAAGCTTCCCGCTGGACTGGATGTATCCGCATCTCACCCCGTCCGGCATCATCATGAAGATCAACCGGCAGCCGCTGCCGGAGATGACGCAGGACATCGTGGACCGCGATCACCGCTTCTGGAGCACCTACTCCGAGCGCCTCATCGGCAACTGGATGACCTACGACACCTCCGTGTCCAACATCTGCAAGTTTGCCGAGCACTTCTACGTGCGCCGCAGTCCGGAGCCCTTCAAACTCGACGGCAAGGAAATCAAGCCCGACTCCCGTTTCGTCCGCGACGACGATGCGCAGAAGGCCTTCTCCAAGCTGCGCAGCGCCATCGCGGGCGTTTACTTCTGGCGCATCAACGAGGCGGGGCGGCGCGGCAACCTGGCCGAGCAGCAGCGCATGATCAAGGAGTGCGATTTCGCCTTCCGGCAGGCCTTCGCCTTCTGCCCCTTCAGTCCGGAGGCCGTCTTCCGCTACACCAACCTGCTCATCAGCATGGGCCGGCTGGACGACGCCTTGCTGATCGCCCGCACGTTCCAACGGCTGGATCCGAACAACCGCTCCGCGCGGGACTTGATCGAGCAGCTCAGCGCCATGCGGCGTTCGCAGGGCGCGCCCCAGCCGAGCCCGGCCCAGGTGCAAAGCCAGATGGCCCAGCTTGAAGCCACCTTCCGCGCCAACCCCGCCGACGCGCAGGCGGGCATCAACCTCGTCTCTGCCTACGCCCAGTTGCGCCAGACCAACGCCGCAGTGGCCGTGCTCGACACGCTCGCCCAAACCGCGACCACCAACGCCATCGTGCTCGTGCCCGTGGCGCAGGCCTACGCGCAGTTGGGCCAGCAGGCCAAACAACAGCTCATCCTCGGCCGCCTGCTGCCGCTGGCCGAGCAGATCATCGCCAATCCGCAGTCGGACGCCGCCCGGCTCCAGGCCGCCCTCCAGACCTACCAGTTGACGGGCAACGCACCGCGCATGGAGGAAAGCCTCAACCGTCTCCTCAAGCTCAACCCCTCCAGCCCGGAGCTCTGGTATGATCTGGGAGCGCTGCTGGCCTTCCAGTCCAAGACCAACCCTGCCATCGCCGCCGTCAGCAATGCGGTGCTTCACAGCAACGCCCGGCTCAAGCAGACGCCCGGAGCGCAGGACCTGCGCGTGCTGGCCGCCAGCGATGGACGCTTCAACGTCCTCCGCAAGCAGCCGGAATTTCAACAGGCCGTGGCTGCGAAGTGAGCTGGCTCAGCGGTCGCGGATGAACTTGCGGAAAGGGCGTGTTCGCGCGCCCCGCCCCCAATCAGAGGATGTCGCTCGTCCGTGGCAATCCCAGCCACAGCGCTTCCGCATACCGCGCCCCGCACATCGAACCGCGATACCGCGCCAGCGATTCCTTCGCCTGCATCGCGCCGTCGGGCTTGGTGCGGTCGTAAGGCTCGTTGCGCACGAGCGCCATGAGCGCGCCCAGCCAGTCCTGCGCCTCGGCCCACGTGTCGCTCACATCCACAAACGTGTCGGGTGTGAAGCCGATCGTGTGGCGCGGTCCGTTGTCGTAGAAGTAGAGACGTCCCGGCGGCTTGTAATCCACGCCGTCGAGCATCTGGCCCGCGTTGCGCACTGCCACGCGGCTGAGTTCGGAAGCGACGACGTGATCGTTGTGGTGATCGTCCTTCCACAAGGTGAAGGCGACATCGGGCCGGATTTCCGCCACCGCCTTGGCCACGATCAGCTTGTTCTCCAGCCGTGCGTCAAAGCGGTGCGAGGCGAAGTTCAGGAACCGCATCTCCACGCCGCGCTCCTGCGCGAGCCGTCTGGTGCCCTCGACGATTTCCGCCGCGCGGCCCTTGGCCGGTGCCCAGTTGGTGTAGTCGCCGATCAGCGTGAGCACCACCACGCGGTAATGCTTGCGGACGCCTTGCAGCAGGATGCCGGGGATGCCGAAGACGCAGTCGTCGTAATGCGCGCCCAGCGCGAGGAGGGTTTTCATGCAGGCAAAGACGGCAACAGGTTAACCGCAAAACTTCAAGGGCACGCCACTTCCACCGTGGACAGCGACCACCGGTGTCCTCGCAGAAGGAGTTCGATGAAGGGCTCAGGCCAACACGCCCTTCACGATCTCCGCCTCGCGCTCTAGGCCGCTGAGGCGCATGTCCACGCCCAGGTGCTTGAAGGTGAGCTTCAGATGGTCCACGCCCATCAGGTGCAGCAGCGTGGCGTTGAGGTCGTTCAAGTGGACGGGGTCGCGCACAACGTTGTAGCTGAAGTCGTCGGTCTCGCCATAGACCGCGCCGCCCTTCACGCCACCGCCGGCCAGCCACATGCAGAAGTTCCGCGGGTGATGGTCGCGGCCATACTGGTCCTTCTTCAGCGTGCCTTGCGAATAGACCGTGCGGCCGAACTCGCCGCCGCACACGACGAGCGTGTCCTTGAGCAGGCCGCGCTCCTTCAGGTCGGTGAGCAAGGCATAGGTGGGCTGGTCCACGTCGGAGCACTGGGCCTTGATGTCCTTCGGCAAATTCCCGTGCTGGTCCCAGCCGCGATGGAGAATCTGCACCACGCGCACGTCGCGCTCGGCGAGGCGGCGCGCGAGCAAGGCGCTGTGGGCGAAGGTGCCGGGCTTCGTCACGTCCGGGCCGTAGCGCTCGATGATGTGTTTCGGCTCCGACTTCAAGTCCACCAGCTCCGGCACGCTGGTCTGCATGCGGAAGGCCATTTCATACTGCGCGATGCGCGTGACCGTCTCGGGGTCGCCGAAACGCGCGTGGTTCATCGCGTTGAGCTTTCCGAGACCGTCGAGCATCGCGCGGCGGTTGTCGGCGGCGACACCGGGCGGGTTCTGGATGTAGAGCACCGGGTCCGCGCCGCTGCGGAGGGCGACGCCGTTGTGCCGCGTCGGGAGGAACGCGCTCTGCCACATGCGCGTGAAGAGCGCCTGCGCCGCCGCGCCGCTGGACCAACTCGGCGTGAGCACGACGAAGCTGGGCAGGTCATTGTTCTCGCTGCCCAGGCCGTAGCTCAACCAAGAGCCGAGGCTCGCGCGGCCGGCGACCTCGCTGCCGGTCATCACAAACGTGCAGGCCGGGTCATGATTGATGGCCTCGGTGTGGATGCTGCGGATGACGGTCATGTCGTCGGCCATCTTCGCGGTGTGCGGCAGCAGCTCGCTGAACCACGTCCCCGCCTTGCCATGCTGCGCGAACTTGAACATCGAGGGCGCGACCGGCAGCCGCGCCTGGCCGCTGGTCATCGTGGTGATGCGCTGGCCCTTGCGGACGGACTCGGGCAAATCCTTGTCGAAATGCGCCTCGAGCTGCGGCTTGTAATCCAGCGTGTCAATCTGCGACGGCCCGCCGTTCAAGTGCAGGTAAATCAGCCGCTTCGCCTTCGGCGCGAAGTGCGGCAGGCCGGTGAGCGCCGCGTGAACGCGCGGGCCTTTGGACTTGGTCGGCGCGGCCGCAGCGTCGCGCATCATCGCGGACAGCGCGAGCGAACCAGCGCTCAAGCCGGCGGCGCGGAAGAACTGGCGGCGGGTTTGGTGGAGGAGGTAGTTGTGGAGGGGGTTCATGGGGAAGTGTTCAGTGTTCAGTTTTCAGTATTCAGCGGGTCTGCGGTGCCGCGTGGCTCGAGGTAGTGGTCGGGCGTTTCGCGGAGGGCGGCGGTGAACTCGTCGGAGCAGAAGGACTCCCAGTCGTTCATCATCTCGCCGAGCATGCTGCCGACTTCCTTTGCCAAGGAGCCGATGTGATGCGCTTCTTCGCGGCTGATGTAGCCATCGTCGAACGCGGCGATGGTCCAGTGCTGCGTTTCCATCTGCTCGCCATCGGCGTCGGACAGTTTGCTGACGAAGTGTTTCGGATACCGGCGCTTGGCCCACGCTTCCGAAATCTGAGCTCCAATGCTTCGCGCCGCCCGCCGCCACTGGTCCGTAAGCGAGTAAGTCTCCTCCTTCGGAAACCGTTTGGTAATTTTGAAGACCTCGCGCGTCAGCACCCGCGCCTTCTGGTAAACGCGCAGCTCGTGGAAGCTCCGCGCGTAAGGCAGCGCCCCCGGAGCCCGCACGGCCCCGTCCGCTTTCCCCACTGAATACTGAACACTGTTCACTGAATACTCCCTCAATTCTTCGTCACGACTTCATCCAAGTTCAGAATCAAGTTCGCCACCATCGTGTA
>CAIPBN010000167.1 GCA_903863315.1 uncultured Verrucomicrobiota bacterium
AGATGTCCTTCACCACCACCTGTCCGGCCTTCACCGCGTCGGCGAACGGCACGGACTTGACCGGCTCGGCGTCGAGCAGTGCCTCGACCGCGCTGCAAACTTCGGGCGGGGCAGAGCCACCGAACCAGGCCTTGAGCTTGAAACCGTTGAAGATGGGCGGATTGTGGCTCGCGGTGAGCATGACGCCGCCGATGCCGCCCTGCTTTTTGACCACCCAGGACACGGCGGGCGTGGGCGTGGGCCGGTCGGTCAGCGTGACAGTGAAGCCGTTGCCGGCGAGGATTTCCGCCGTGCGCTGGGCGAACTCGTTTGAGAGGAACCGCCGGTCGTAGCCGACGACCGCCTGCTGGTTGGTGCCGGGCACGGGATTGGCCTTCCAATAAGTCGCCGTGGCCTGGGCCACGCGGCTGACGTTCTCGAAGGTAAAATCCTCCGCGATGACGGCCCGCCAGCCGTCGGTTCCGAATTTGATTTTGGCCATAAGGTTGAAGTTGATCGCAGATGACGCGGATTACACGGACAAGGGCAACGTAGTTGGAACCGGCTTGTCACACTGCAAGTCAGCCAGCGCCGGGTCGTTCTGTTTGGCGATGGTGCGCATCTTCTTCACCGCTGCCTTCAGGCTGCGCTGGCCAAAAATGCCCGTGCCGCTCACGAAGACATTCGCCCCCGCGCGGGCACACTCGCCCACGGTGTCGAAGGTGATGCCGCCGTCCACTTCGATGTGATAGTTCAGACCCAGCTCGCGCTTCCACGCCGCGGCCTGCTGGATCTTCGGCACGCACTCGTGGATGAACGGCTGGCCGCCGAAGCCGGGGTTCACCGTCATCACCAGCAGCAGGTCGATGTGGTCGAGGTAGGGCCGGGCATTCTCGATGGCCGTGGGCGGGTTCACCGCCAGTCCGACTTTCTTCCCCAACGACTTGATCTTCCACAGGAGGCCTTCCACGCGGTCGCCCAGCTCCACATGGACGATGATCTGGTCCGCGCCAGCCTTCACGAAGGGCTCGAAAAGAATCTCCGGCTTTGAGCACATGAGATGCACATCGAAAAACTTCTTGGTCAGCGGACGCAACGTTTTCACAACCTGCGGCCCAAAGGAGATGTTCGGCACAAAATTGCCGTCCATGATGTCGAGGTGCAGCCACTCCGCCCCGGATTGGTCGAAGCGTTTGGTGTCGGCCGCAAAGCGCCCGAAATTCGCCGCCAGCAGCGACGGTGCGATAATCATGGGCGCGAGGCTAACGACCGGCACGGGCAGGGTCAACCGGCGCGCGTGGGAAGGGAACCGCGCTCTTCCGCCGCCGAAAAGGGGCAAGCCACGGCGTTTGCATGCTGTTCAATACAGCCCGGGCAGGAACCGCCATGTTCGCTGGCGATACGCCGCATACTCGGGGAAGCGCGCTTGCATCAACTGCTCCTCCAGCCGCGCCTTTGCGTCAAAGAACACACAAAGCACCACGGTCATCACGATGGCCGCGGTGCTGGCCCACAGCAGCGCCCAGCCCAGCGACGCCAGCATCACGCTGCTGTAGAGCGGATGCCGCAAGCGGCGATAAATGCCGTGCTGCACTAGTTCCGCGTCGGCCTTGGGCGTCGGGTTTGGCGTGCGGCTCCGGCCCAGCGAGCGCACCCCCCAGATGCCCGTCGCCGCACCCAGCACGAAGCACACTGCGCCGAACCCAAAGCCCGCGTCGCTGTGCCATGTGCCTCGCTGCGTCACGCCCAGGATGACCACCGCCAGCATCAGCACGCTTTGGCCGATGACCCAGTTGCGGTCGGAAAGGCTGGTGAGCATGGCAAGACGGCTAAAGCACCGTTCCTTCCAGAAAAGCCTCGCCTGCCTCTTGCCGGTGAATGTTGGTCGTCGTGACGCGCGCAATCTCCCCCAGCGCCTCCCGCGTGAGAAATGCCTGGTGCGCGGTGATCAGCACGTTGGGAAACGTCAGCAAGCGCGACAACTCGTCGTCCTGCAACACCTCGCCCGAGTGGTCCTCGAAGAAGATGCCTTCCTCCTCCTCATACACATCCAGCGCCACCCCGCCGAGCTGGCCGCTCTTGAGCGCCTCGATCACGGCGGTGGTGTCCACCAGCTTGCCCCGGCTGGTGTTGACCAGCACCGCGCCCGGCCGCATGCGCGCGATGGATGCGGCGCTGATGAGATGGTGCGATTGCGGGGTGAGCGGCAGGTGCAGCGTCACCACGTCGCTGCTGGCCAGCAGCGTGTCGAAGTTCGTGTAGGTCACGCCCGCATCGCAGGCCCAGTCGGGCGACGGGAACGGATCGTAGGCGAGCACGTTCATGCCGAAGCCGCGCAGGATGCCGGCGGTGATGTGGCCAATTTTCCCCGTGCCCACCACGCCCGCCGTCTTCCCGTGCAGGTCGAAGCCCACCAGGCCGTTGAGCGAGAAGTTTAGCTCGCGCACGCGGTTGTAGGCGCGGTGCACCTTACGGTTCAATGCGAGCAGCAGGGCCAGCGTGTGCTCAGCCACCGCATGCGGCGAGTAGGCCGGCACGCGCGTCACCGCCACGCCGAGTTCGCGGGCGGCCACGAGGTCCACGTTGTTGAAGCCCGCGCAACGCAGGGCGACATGCCGCACGCCCAGCTCCGCCAGCAGCATCAGGCAGGCCCGGTCCACGCGGTCATTGACGAACACGCAGACGGAGCGCGCGCCGCTGGCCGAGGCGGCGGTCGCGGCGTTGAGGCGGAATTCGTGAAAGCGCCATCCGAGCTGGTTCGCGTGTTCGGTCCGTTGGAAGTAGTCGCGGTCGTAGGGCTTCGTGTCGTAGAAGGCGACGGTTCTCATGTGGTGCATGCTTGCTGAAGTGGCTCCACCGGCTCCAGCACATTCCAAGCAGGAGGTTCGCGCCACTGGCAGCGCGAAGTCTCGGCTCAGACCCCGAAGAACTTCTGTATCTCCCTCACCACCTCGATGAAGCGGTCCACCTCGGCACGGGTGTTGTAGAAGTAAAAGCTGGCGCGGGCGGTGGAGGGGACGCCGAGTTTCTTCATCAACGGCTGCGTGCAGTGGTGCCCGCCGCGCAACGCCACGCCGTAGCGGTCGGCGATGGTCACCACGTCGTGCGCGTGGACATCGTCGAGCAGGAAGCTCACGAGGCCGCCGCGCTCGCCCCTGGGACCGAAAAGGCGCACGCCCTTGAGTTCGCTCAAGCGCTGGTAGGCGTAGGTCGCGAGGTCTAGGTCGTGGCGGAAGATGTTTTCGCGGCCGATGGCGTCGAGGTAGTCCAGCGCCGCGTGCAGGCCGATGGGGCCGGAGATGTCCGGCGTGCCGGCCTCAAACTTATGCGGGAGTGTGTTCCAGGTGCTCTTGAAGTAATCCACCGTGGCAATCATCTCGCCACCGCCGTGCCACGGTGGCGTGTTCTCCAAAACTTCCTTCCGCCCGAAGAGCGCGCCGATGCCCGTGGGCCCGCAAATCTTGTGGCCGCTGAACGCGTAGAAGTCGCAGCCGATGGCCTGCACGTCCACGGGCAGGTGGCCCGCGCTTTGCGCGCCGTCCACGAGCGTCGTGATGCCAAGCTTCCGCGCGCGGGCGCAGAGGTCGGCCACGGGGTTGAGCGTGCCGAGGGCGTTCGAGATGTGGACCATCGCGAAGAGCTTCACCTCGGGCGTGAGCAGGGAATCCAGCTTGCCCAAGTCGAGCAAGCCTTCGTCGCCAGTGATGGGGATGTAGCGGAGCTTCGCGCCGGTGCGCTCGGCGAGCATCTGCCACGGCACGATGTTGCTGTGGTGCTCCATCTCGGTGAGCAGGATGACGTCGCCGGCCTTGATGAACTTCCCGCCCCACGCGTTGGCGACGAGGTTGATGCCTTCGGTGGTGCCGCGTGTGAAGATGATTTCCTCCGTGCTGCGGGCGTTGAGGAACTTCCGCGTCCGCTCCCGCGCCGCCTCGAAGGCATTCGTCGAGCGGTTGCTCAACTCGTGGATGCCACGGTGCACATTCGCATTGTCTCGCTCGTAGTAGCGCACGAGGGCGTCAATGACCGCGCGCGGCTTCTGCGACGTCGCGGCGTTGTCAAAATACACGAGCGGATGCCCATGGACTTGTTGGTCGAGGATGGGGAAGTCGGCGCGGAGCGCGGACCAGTCAGGAGTCGAAGGAGGCATGAAAATCATTTTCTAGCCACGGATTGAACACGGAAGAAACACGGATGGGGCG
>CAIPBN010000168.1 GCA_903863315.1 uncultured Verrucomicrobiota bacterium
CCAGGGCCGCGTGAACCAGATCCGCCGTCAGATTGACGAGACCACCAGCGACTACGACCGCGAGAAGATCCAGGAGCGCCTCGCCAAGCTCGCCGGCGGCGTCGCCGTCATCAACGTCGGTGCGGCCACCGAAACCGAGATGAAGGAAAAGAAGGCCCGTGTCGAAGACGCGCTGCACGCGACCCGCGCGGCCGTTGAAGAAGGCATCGTCCCTGGCGGTGGCGTGGCTCTGCTCCGCTGCCTGCCCGCGATTGACGCCGTGAAGGGCGCCAACACCGACGAACAGCTCGGCGTCGAGATCGTCAAGCGCGCCGTCGAGTGGCCCTCCAAGTGGCTCGCCAACAACGGCGGCTACGAAGGCTCCGTCGTCGTGCAGGAGATCAAGAAGCGCAAGGGCAACGAAGGCTTCAACGCCGCCACGGGCGAGTATGAAGACCTCGTGAAGGCCGGCGTCGTTGACCCCAAGAAGGTCACCCGCGCCGCGCTCCAGAACAGCAGCTCCATCGCGGGCCTGCTGCTCACCACCGAGTGCCTCATCACCGACATGCCGGAGAAGGACAAGCCGGCAGCGGGCGGCGGCGGTGACCACCACGGTCCCGGCGGCATGGACATGTAATCGAATCGGTTCCGCATTTCGGAACTGACCTGCAAGGCCGGTCTGCATCACGCAGACCGGCCTTTTTCCTTTCAGCCGTGGCATTCGATGGCCAGGAGGTCGATGAGTTCGTGGTCCTTGGAGCGTCCGATGCGAGGATCGGGGAGGCGGGAGACGATGGTGATGAGACTGTGTGCGTCGGACATTGCCACCGGCTCCTACCACCCCACCCCTACTCAACGCCAGGTTCGTCCACCAACTCAGCAGGATTTTGATGTGTCAGCCCTGTCCTTGTTGCATTTCCGGGTTTACGCTCATGGTTTAGTCTGCCACCCTAAAGGAAACGCATGCCCACCGAGCAGCAGATACAGCTCCGTTGTCCGCGCGACCTCACGCCACTTCGCGCACACCAGCACGACGGCCTCAGCGTTCTGCAATGCCCAGAGTGTGCGGGGCTCTGGTTTTCGGCTGCCGCCGTGAGCGCGTGCGTCCGTCGGTTCGGCCCGCACCTTCCCTCGCGCGCCTCCGCCTCGCCCAAGGACAAGGAGCAGCAGACGAAACTGCCCTGCCCTCAGTGTCATGACAAACTGCTAACCGCCCATGTGCATGAAGGCATTGAAGTGGACTCGTGCACGACCTGCCACGCGCTTTGGCTAGACAAGGGGGAGCTGGACACGTTTCTCGAACTGGCCGAAAGCGAAGACTCTTTCGGAGCTGCAAGAAAACGGCAGGCCCGCGAACGCGAGTCTGCCATGGACTCCGCCCTTGAAGCTTCCGATGTGGTATTAGGGGCAGGCCGAATGGTTGCCCAGTTCGTTAAGTGGTTTTGAAGGCAGCCTGGAAACCAGTTTTCCACTCGAGTTCTGACAGTGGTTAAACCACTTCCGCCAGGGACTTCCAGCCGTCCACACGGTTTTGTGGGCAGCCCAAGACTTCATTTCAAACCAGCCGTTTCACTGACACGAGGGATGGCGAGTAAGTTCGCGGTGCCCATCCATCAAAAGCCCTGACCTGCTGACAGGAAGCACTGGGGCCCAAGCGGTTTGAAGATTGCCTTCCCGATTCGCTCCGACATCCTCCTGCCACGCTATGCACAAACTGTTCCCGCTCCTGCTCGCCATTCTTTCCCTTGGCACGCCCCTCCGCGCCGCCGATGACTACAAGCCCGGCCCCGATTCGCTCCCGCAGACGGGCGTGCCCAAGGGCGAGCTGGTTAAGGGCACCTTCGACCAGTCCAAGGTCTTCCCCGGCACCGTGCGCGATTACACCGTCTATCTCCCCGCGCAGCTCGACCGCGCCAAGCCCGCGCCCGTGATGGTGCTGCAAGACGGCGGCGGGTTCAGCGCGCCGGTGGCGTTCGACAACCTCATTCACAAGAAGGAAATCCCCGCGCTGGTCGGCGTGTTCGTGCAGCACGGGCGCGTGAAGGCCACGTCCACGAACTCACTGGACCGCTTCAACCGCAGTTACGAATACGACGGCCTGAGTGGGGATTACGCGAAGTTCCTCCTCGACGAGCTGCTGCCCTTCATCGAGGCGAAGCACGGCGTGAAGTTGTCCAAGAACGGCACGGACCGCGCCATCGGCGGGGCGAGCAGCGGGGCGATTGCGGCCTTTACGGCGGCATGGGAACGGCCCGAGGCGTTCACGCGCGCTTTCAGCGCGATTGGCACTTACGTCGGCCTGCGCGGCGGGAACGTTTATCCCACCATCATTCGCAAGTATGAGCCCAAGGCCATCCGCGTGTATCTCCAGGACGGCAGCGCGGACCAGAACATCTACGGGGGCGACTGGTGGAAGGCGAACGAGGAGATGGAGCGCGCGCTCAAGTTCGCCGGCTACGAGGTCGAGCACGCGTGGGGCGACGGCGGCCACAATGGCAAGCACGGCACGGCGATTTTCCCCGACGCGCTGCGCTTCCTCTGGAAGGAGTGGCCCGCGCTGCCCAAGGCCGGACTTGGTTCGCCGCAGTTGAAAGAAATCCTCGTGCCCGGCGCGGACTGGCAGCTCGTGGGCGAGGGTTACAAGTTCACTGAAGGCCCGACGGCGAACGCGGCAGGCGAAGTCTTTTACAACGAAGGCCCGAGCAGCACGACTTACAAGGTCGGCCCCGACGGCAAGCCCGTCGTCTTCCTCGCGGACTCGAAGAAGGGCGACGGCCAGCGCTTCGGCCCGGACGGTCGGCTCTACTCTGTGGCAGCGGCGACGCAGCAAATCCTCGCGTGGGACGCGGCGGGCAAGGCGGCGGTCATCGCCGATGGCTTCAAGGGCAACGTCCTAGTCGTCGCCAACAACGGCAACATCTACGTGACCGACCCGAACTGGACCGGCGCGAACACGAACACCAGCAAGGTCTGGCTCATCAAGCCAGACGGCTCCAAGCAAGTCGTGGACACCGGCCTGAAGTTCTCGAACGGCGTCACGCTCTCGCCCGACCAGTCGCTGCTCTACGTGGCCGACAGCCGGTCGCACTGGGTTTACAGCTACCAAATCAAGGCCGACGGCACGCTTCAGCACAAGCAGCGTTACTTTCACCTCCACATGCCCGACACCGCCGACGACAGCGGCGCGGACGGCCTGCGCACGGACCGCGATGGTCGCCTGTGGGTCGCCACGCGCCTCGGTCTGCAAGTCTGTGACCAGGCAGGCCGAGTGAACTGCATCATCCCCACGCCCAACGGCAAATGCAGCAACCTGACCTTCGGCGGCCCGAACGGCGACATCCTCTACGTCACCGCCGGGGACAAAGTCTTCCGCCGCCAGCTCAAGGTGAAAGGCGCAGACCACGCCGCGAAGCCAACGAAGCCGGGCGCGCCAAGGCTGTGATTTGACACCAAAGCAGCCGTGCGCGTCGTCGGCCTTGTAGCCCGGAGGCAGAACCTGCCATCTTCCCCACCATGAAAGTCAAAAAACTCCTCCACACCCGGTATCGCGTGAACGACATCGAACGCACGGTGAAGTTTTATCGGGACATCCTCGGTCTGGAAG
>CAIPBN010000169.1 GCA_903863315.1 uncultured Verrucomicrobiota bacterium
CCCGTTGACCAGGAAGACACGGCGCTGCTCGATTCGTTTGGCCGACGGCTGGTCATGACGTGTGGGGCGGCTGCCACGCTGGCTTGTGCCTTGCTGGTGACCGCCGTGCTGGTCACGGCCAGTGCCGAGTCGCGTCGGGAGCTGGGTGCGCTGGCGGCTTTGTTGGCGGAATCAGCCGCTCCGGCGCTGGCGGGGGACAATCCCGCGCCAGCGCAGCGCACGCTCGACAGCCTGCGCGGCAACCGGGCGGTGCTGGCCGGGGCCATCTATCGCCTCACTGGTGGGCCGTGGGTCCAATTTCGTCAGCCCTTGGGCGAGGCATTGCCCAGCTCACCACCGGCGGCAGAGGGCTTTGAATCAGCCCGTGGGGAGGAGGCACGCCGGATTCGTTCAACTGCGGGCACGACTTTGGGCTGGGTTTGGTTGCGAGCCAACCCGGCTCGGCAGCAGGACCTGGCCTTGAAGTGCTTCGGTTTTGCTCTGCTTGCTGTGCTCGGCACCATGGGGGGGGCTGCGGTGGTCGCAGCCCGCTGGAGCGGCCCGCTCCTGCGGCCCCTGAGCCAGATGCTCCAAGTCGCGGCGCGTGTTGCGCATGAGGAGAACCTGGCCGTCCGCGTGGACACCCCCGGCCCGCATGAACTCGAGCCGCTCGTTGCCGCCTTCAACCAGATGCTCGGGCGCATCCAAGCGCGGGATGGGCAATTGCGCCACCAGTGTGATCAGCTCGGCGAGTTGCTGGCCCAACGCACGGCGGAGCTGGCCCAGCTCAACATCGCGCTCAAGGAAGCGCGGGCCGACACGGTGCGCGCCCGCCAGGCGAAGACCACCTTCCTGTCGCAGATGAGCCATGAGCTACGCACTCCGCTCACCGCCATCATTGGATTCAGCGAGATGTTGATCGAGGAGGCCGGGGGCGAGGGCTCCGCCTCCTTGCGCGCGGATTTGGAGCGCATCCAGAAGGCGGGCCAGTCCCTGCTCGGTTTGATCAACGAGATGATCGATCTCGCCAAGATCGAGGCGGGCGAGCTGACGCTGCAAAACGAGCATTTCAACGTGCTCAGCCTCGCCAACGAGCTCTTCGCCACGTTGCAAACAACCGCCGAGCTGCACCACAACCGCCTGCTCCTCGAAGCCACGCCCAACCTGCCTTCGATGCGGGCGGATCGCGCCAAGCTCCACCGGACGCTGCGCAACCTGCTGGACAACGCCCTCAAGTTCACCGAGCGAGGAGAAGTCCGCCTCCGCATCACGCCCGACTCCCGGGGCATGGAGGAGGAGATTGTCTTTGAAGTGTGCGACAATGGCATCGGCATCAGCCCGCAGCAACTGGAGCGCTTGTTTCAGGATGACTCGCAACCCGAGGCCGGCATCCGCCGCAAGTTTGGCGGCCCGGGTTTGGGGGTGGCGATCAGCCGCCAGTTCGTCCGCGCAATGGGCGGGGAAATGACCGCGCGCAGTGAAACGGGGCGCGGCACCAGCTTCACCTTGCGCCTGCCGCTGCACGCTCCCGCTGCGCCCCCTCCCGCGCGTCCGCTCCCGGGAGAAGTCCCCGCTGCCAGTGACGGCTCCACGGTCGTGCTGGTCATTGATGATGATCCCAACACGCGCGCGTTGATGGTGCGCTACCTGACCAAGGAGGGCTTCACCGCCCACACCGCTGCCAACGGCCGCGAGGGCATCGAGCTGGCGCGCGCGCTACAGCCCGCCCTCATCACCCTGGATGTGATGATGCCCGAGGTGGACGGATGGACCGTCCTCTCCATGCTCAAGGCCGATCCGCAACTCGCCGGCATTCCGGTTGTGATGCTCACCATGGTGGCGGAGCCCGACAAGGGGCCGCCACTCGGCGCCTCCGAGTTTCTCACCAAGCCCGTGGACTTCAACCGGCTGTCGGCCTTGCTCCACCGCTACTGCCCCGAACCCGGCGACCGCCCCATTCTCATCGTGGAGGACGACGAGATTTCGAGCCACCTCCTGCGGCGTAACTTGGAGCGGGAAGGATTCACCGCTCTCATCGCCCCCGATGGCAAGGCCGCCTTGGATCTCATCCAGCTTCATCTCCCGGCGCTGATCCTGCTGGACTTGATGATGCCGGAAATGGACGGCTTCGAGTTCGCCCAAAAGCTCCGTGCGCGCAAAGGCCTGGCTGATGTGCCAGTGGTGGTCCTGACCGCCAAAGAGCTCACCGAGGAGGAACGGCAACTGCTGCGCGGCAACGTGACCACCATCCTGCAGAAGCAGACCCTCACCGAGGAAACGCTCCACAGCGAACTGCGCATCGCCCTGGCGCGGCATTTTCGCCAGCGGACGCCGGAATGATGTGCAGCGCGGGGGGAGGCTGCCTTGAGCCTCGCCAGCCTGATCAGCTACGGAGAATCTCGCTGACCAGCCGCGCGTTCTGGCCGTCCACGAGAGACATCTCGGTGCCGTTGCGCTTGAAGGTGAGTTTCTTGTGATCGAGGCCGAAGAGGTGCAGCAGCGTGGCGTGGTAGTCGTAGTGGTTCACGATGTCCTTCACCGCGTGGTGGCCGAACTCGTCGGTCTCGCCGTAGGTGATACCGTTTTTGAACCCGCCGCCCGCGACCCACATCGAGAAGCCGTAGGTGTTGTGGTCGCGGCCCACTCGGGCGGGACCAACATCATTCTGAATGACCGGCAGGCGGCCCATCTCGCCGCCCCAGTGGACGACCGTCGAATCGAGCAGGCCGCGCGCCTTGAGGTCCGTGACCAGACCGGCGGAGCCCTTGTCTATGTATTTGCACGCCGCCGGCAGGCCGGTGCGGATGCTGCCGTGGTGGTCCCACGTCTGGTTGCCCGTGTAGAGCTGCACGAAGCGCACGCCACGCTCGACGAGCCGCCGCGCGATGAGGCAGCGCGTGCCGAACTCCGCCGTTGCCGGCTCGTCAATGCCGTAGAGCTTCTTTGTCGCCGCGCTCTCGCCGGTGATGTCCATGGCCTCCTTCGCGGCGGTCTGCATTTTCGCGGCCAGCTCGTAGCTCGCGATGCGGGCCTGCAAGTCCGTCTCGCCCGGATGCTCGCGGAGATGGTCGCGGTTCAGCTTGTCGAGGAACGAAAGGTAGTTCTCCTGCGCCGTCCCGCGCAGGTGCGGCGGCGGGTCGAGGTTGGGGATGCGCGGCTCCTTCGAGCGGACGGCGGTGCCTTGGAAGAGCGAGGGCAGCCAGCCGTTCTCCCAATTCGCCACGCCCAGCACAGGCAAGCCGCGCGGGTCGGTGAGCGCGACAAAGGCCGGCAGGTTGCTCGTCTCCGCGCCGAGCGCGTAGGTGAGCCAACTCCCGAGCGTGGGACGGCCGCCGAGGACGCGGCCGTTCTGCAACGCGTAGATGGACTGGCCGTGGTTGTTGACGCCCGTGTGCATGCCGCGCAGCAGGCAGACGTCGTCCACGATGCCCGCGAAGTGCGGTAGCAACTCACTGACATCCATGCCGCACTGGCCGTGTTTCTGAAACTTCCACGGGCTGGCGAGCACCTTGGGGCTGGCCTGCGCGGCGTTGTCGAATTTGATTTCACCGGGGAACTTATGCCCGTCCAGCTTGTCGAGCGCGGGCTTGGGGTCGAACAAATCCATGTGGCTCGGACCGCCCTGCATGAACATGGAGATCATCGCCTTCGCGCGCGGCTCGAAGTGCGGGCGCTTGGGCAGGAGGTCGAAGTTTTTCGGGTCGAGGTCAGGTCGCGGCGCGTTGGCCAGCAGGTTGTCCTGCTTCAGCAACCACGCGAGCGCGACGGAGCCGAGGCCGAAGCCGGACTGCGCCAAGAAGTGGCGGCGGGAATTGCAGGCGGTGTTGGTCATGGCAAATTACTCCACGTAGAGGAAACGGTTCGCAGTCAGCAGGGCCTGACAGAGGCTCGTGAGCGCGTGGTCATCAGCGTTTGCGGGCGGAGGCTCCTTGCCTTTGGCGGTCTTGGTTTCCTTCGGGGTGTTCGCAGTGAAGTGCGCACGCTGTTTGCCGAGGAAGCCGAGCGCGTCGGTGATTTCCGTGCTGTTCGGGCGGCGGCAGAAGGCGAGCTGCCAAGCGCGCGACACCTTGGATTCATCGGTCGAGTCGCCGGCTTCCTTCGCCACGCGCTCGGCGAAGAACTTGGCCTGCGCGAGTGCGAACTCGCCGTTCATCAGCGCGAGCGACTGCGGGGCGACGGTCGAGGCGTTGCGCAGCTCGCAGTTCGGCTCCATGCGCGGCGCGTCGAACGTCTCCATCAGGCCAAGCGGTTTGCTGCGGCGCATCTGCACGTAAAGGCTGCGGCGGAACTCCTCGCCATTCAGCCCAACAAACTTGCCGCTGGGCCGGCCAGCGGTGTCGTCGGTGTTGATGCCCACGACGACCTGTCCGGTCTCGTCGGTCATGATGGGCACGGGCGCGCCGCCGGCCTTCGGGTTCAACTTGCCGCTCACGAAGAGCTGCGCGTCGCGAAGCTGCTCGGCGTCGAGGCGGCGGATGGGGTAGCGCCAGAGGAGCTTGTTGTCCGGGTCTTTGGAATTCGAGATGCGGAACTCGGCGTTCGAGAGCTGCGATGTCTGCCGATACGCCGCGCTGGTCATGATGACCTTGTGCAACTTCTTTAAGCTCCACCCCTGCGCCACGAACTCGCTCGCCAGCCAGTCGAGGAGTTCGGGATGCGTGGGCCGCTCGCCCAGCGTGCCGAAGTCCGACGGCGATGCCACGATGCCGCGACCGAAGTGGTGCATCCAGATGCGAGTCACCAGCACGCGGGACGTGAGTGGATGCTGGCCGTCCGTGAGCGCGCGCGCGTAGGCGAGGCGGCGGCCACTGGTCGGCAGCGCCGCGTCCTTCTCCGGCAGGTCCACGGGCCGCAGCGATGCGAGGATGGTCAAATCGCCCGGCTTGAGCTGTTGCTTCGGCTGGTCGGGGTCGCCGCGATGGAAGAGAAACGTCGGCGCGGGGCCGTCCTTCGCCGCCGTCTCGTTGAAGACGGGGATGAACTGCTCTGCCGGCTTTTTCTCGCGAATCTTCGCGGCTTCGTCCGCCTGCTTCTTCAGCTCGTCGGCCTTCTTCTGCTCGTAGAGATACAGCGAGCCGGGGCTGAGCTGCATCACGGTCGGATGCTCCTTGAGCAGCTTCACTTGCGCGGGCGTGCGCTTGGCGACGACGGTCTTGTAAGCCTCGCGCAGCGGCGCGCGCAGTTCCTCGGGTCGCTTGAGCAACTCCTTCTCCAGCACTTCGTTGATGAACTCCTCCTGTTTCTTGAGGCGCGCGTCCTCGATGACCTTCGCCTCCTTCTCGACCTCGGCGGCCTTCGCCCGGGCTTCATCCGACATCAACGAGACCAGCCGCGCGTTGGGCGTGCGCCAGGTGCGCAGGTCGAAGCCCGGCTCAAACACCGCGCGCATCCGGTAGTAGTCCGCCTGCGGAATTGGGTCGTGCTTGTGGTTGTGGCACTGCGCGCAACCGACCGTCACGCCGAGCAGCGAGCTGGACACGACCTTGATGGTGTCTGCCACCACCGCGTTGCGCGCGACCTTCTGCTCGACGCCCGCGTTCGCCGTGCCGTCGGGAGCCATGCGGAGAAAGCCGGTGGCGGTGAGCTTGTCCACGTCGGCGGGGGAAAGATTCTTGTGCGGCAGCTTCACCAACTCGTCGCCCGCGAGCTGCTCGACGATGAACTCGTTGAACGGCTTGTCCGCGTTGAGCGAGCGGATGACGTAGTCGCGATACTGCCAAGCCCACTTGCGCTCGGAGTCCGCATCCGTGTAGCCATCGGAGTCCGCGTAGCCCGCGATGTCGAGCCAGTGCCGCCCCCAACGCTCGCCGTAATGTGGCGACGCGAGCAGGCGGTCGAGCAGCTTCTCGTAGGCATCGGGCAAAGTGTCCTTCTCGAAGGCCTCGACCTCAGCCAGCGACGGCGGCAAGCCCAGGAGGTCAAAGCTTGCGCGGCGGATGAGCGTGGCGCGGTCGGCGGGCGGGGAGAACGTGAGTTTGGCACCGGCGAGTTTCTGGCCGATGAAGGCGTCAATCGGAGAGTAATTAGTAATTGATGAGCCAGCCTGGCCGCGTGTGCCACCGGATTGATTACCAATTACATCCTTACTAATCAGTGGCACCGCCGGTCGCCTCACCGGCTGAAACGCCCAATGCGCCCGTTCCTCCGGAGTGAACTCATCCGCCGCACCGGGCTTGGCTGGCTCTGCCCGCGCGACCTTCGCCCCGCCGGCAATCCACTGGGTGTGCAGTTCGATTTTCTCCGGCGGCAACTTCTTCCCCTCGCCCTTGGGCATCTCGCCGTCGCGGACCATGGTGAAAAGCAGGCTTTTCTCCGGTTTGCCGGGAACGATGGCCGCCCCCTGCTCGCCGCCTTTGGCAATGAGATGCCGCAGCCTCACGTCGAGGCCGCCCTTGGTCTTTCCCTCCTCGCCGTGACAGTGGAAGCAGTTCGCCTTGAGGATGGGCCGGATGTCCTTCTCGAAGGTCAGCGGGCCGGTCGCGGCGGTCTTTGCGGCGGGCGCTGCCATGACTGAACTCGCAGCCATAGCGGCTGCGACGGAAAGCACGCCCCGAAGGCACTCACGCGATGATTTTGCGACGCTGAACACGCTTTAGCAGACTGCCCGTTTGATTAGTCAATTCACCGGCCCGCTTGACACTTCGCCGTCCCGCGACAACCTACTTCGGTGCTCTTCAATCGCCGCAAAGTCCTGATAGCTGGAGGCGTCGCCGCCGCCGGCGTCGCGGGCGGCTGGTGGTGGCTGCGCAGCTCGAATGTCTGGGCCGCGCGCTTCCTGCGCGAGCGCGTCCGCGAGGCGGAACGGGACATCGCGCCTGCGCCGCACAAACCCGCGCCCGCGGACTGGGACGCGAATGCCATCACGCTCGCGTGGCTCGGGCACACCACGGTGCTGCTCAACTTCCACGGCCTCAGCCTCCTCACCGACCCCGCGCTCGGCAACCGCATCGGCCTTGGGCTGGGCCTCGGCACGCTCGGCCCGAAGCGCTTCATCGCGCCCGCGTTGCGCGTCGACGAACTGCCGCCGATTGACGTGGTGCTGCTCTCGCACGCGCACCTCGACCACATGGACATGCCGACCTTGATCCGGCTGCCCGGGAAGCCGCTCGTGGTTTCCGCGCACGCGACGGCGGACATCTTCGGCCCGAAACGCTACGCCGAAACGCACGAGTTGCGCTGGGGCGACCACGTCACCTTGCACACGGCGAAGGGCGAACTGCGCGTCGAGGCCATCGAGGTGAAGCACTGGGGCGCACGGTGGCGCACTGATACGCAGCGCGGCTACAACGGTTATATCCTCCGCCGCGAAGGCCGCGCGCTGCTCTTCGGCGGTGACACGGCGAACACGGAGAGTTTTGCGGCGCTGCGGAGTCGCGGGCCGTTCGATGCGGCCATCATGCCCATCGGAGCGTATCGCCCTTGGGTGCGAAGTCATTGCACTCCGGAGGAGGCGCTCGCGATGGCGGACGCGGCGGGAGCGCGGCACATCGTCCCCGTGCATCACGCGACGTTCAAACTTAGCGACGAGCCGATGAACGAACCCATCGAACGCATGCAGGCCGCGCTGGCGAAGGAGGCGGACCGGCTGGCGCTCAAGGAAGTGGGGCAGACGTTTCGCCTCCGCTCGTAGGAGATGACGTAAGGCGTCTCCTGCGTTCAGTCAGGCGGCGAAAAGGAAATCACGGCCTTCGACAAAGCCGCGTTGCTCCAGGCGAGCGCGGCAATCCTCGCGCGCACCGCGCTTGGCGACGTAGCCGAGAATGAAGGCACCTGGTGGAATCTGCTCCGGTGCGAGGACGAGGTGTCCGGCCCGCGAGCGGCCCAGCTTGTTGGGATCAATGTCCACGTAGGCCGTGACAGTGATGCCGTGGGCTTCCAGTAACTTCACGCGCTTGCGCGTCAACCGGCCCGCGCCCCAGGCGAGGAGCTTGCGGTCGGATGGGATATTTGCGTGCAACCAGCGGGCGAGATGCTCCGCCTTCAATCTGTAAAACGACTCCACGTTGTAACGCGGGTCGGTGCGGGAAAGGCGGGCAGGCAGATCGTGCCAGCGAAGCAGCACGCGCGGAGTTTTCGCCATGCGCACGTCGGCCGCGAGCCAACGCAGCCACAGCTCGTAATCCTCGGGGAAGTCGCCCTCGCGGTAGTTGCCATGCCGCGCGACCAACTCGCGCCGGAACATCACGCTCGGATGCGCGAAGGGCGACTCAACGAAACGGTTCAGGCTGATTTGCTCCGGCGAGATGATGGTGTTCAGCCAGTCCACATGCAGCGCGTAGCCCTGGCTGACCGCGCGGTCCCCCGCGAATTCCACGAGGGAGCCGACAACCCCAATATCTGGCTGCGCGTCGAGCAGTGCCACTTGCTCCGCGAGCCGTTCGGGCAGCGACTCATCATCCGCATCCATTCGCGCGATGAATTCGCCGCGCGCTGTGGCCAGGCCGTGATTCAAGGCGGCAACAATCCCGCCATGTGGCTGCGAGATGACTTTCATCCTCGGCTCTCCAGCCGCTTGCGCCCGCAACCACTCCGTCGTCCCGTCCATCGAGCCGTCGTCCACCACGAGCAGCTCCCAGTCGGTGAACGTCTGCGCGCGGATGCTGGCGACGGCGCGGGGCAGGGTGGCCAGCGCGTTGAAAGCCGGGAGCAAGACGCTGATGCGGGGCAAGGGCACGACGGAAGTCAAACGCTCCGAAGCGCAGGTGTCCAACCTGCGCGTTCAGCATTTAGCGGCTCTTCGCAGGTTGGACACCTGCGCTCCGAACAACTACGCCGCGTGGGCGTAGGTCAGGTCGCGCTTCGGGTCCACGCCCCAGCGCTGGGCGACAGCTTCCAACTCGGGCGTCAGCGGCCATTGGTCGGGCTGGGCTTCGCCGGTAAACTCCGGGTGGCCGCCCTTCAAGTGCATGCAGCCCTTGTTGTCACCAATGCGCCGTATGGTCTCGCACTCGTCAGCCGTCAGCTTGAGGTCGGGCAGGGTGGCCATCTCATCAATCTTCGATTCGATGAGCTTCGTGTTCGGACCGACTTCCTGGATGAAAGTGGGGATGACGCTCTTGACTGCGGTCTGGCTGAGGGTCCAGAGACAGGCGAGTTGCAGCATCGTGATGCCGTATTTCTGCGCAATGGGGCGCATCTGCTCAATCTTCGCGTTGCCCGCCTCAACCCAGCCAGCGGGCCGGAACGTGCGGTGGTCGCCGTGGCCGAACTCGTGGCCGGGCTTCACGTCGTCGTGGAACAACCCGCCGTAATCCACTACGCGCGCGATGAGCTTCACGCCGTTCTTCTCGGCAGCCGGCAGGACGTAACCGCCGGGCCAAGGCTCCATCGGACCGAGAATAATCATCGCCTCGTCCACGAGACCGCTGAAGCGCTCGAAGCACTGGATGATGTCGAGCGAGAAGCCGTTCGCCGGTCCGGGCGCGATACCGAGTCGGCTGGTGAGCTTGGCGCTTTTGAGCGCTTCCATGCCCTTCCAGGCGATGTCGTTCGAGTAGCCGATGGAGTCGGGGTTGTGGAGCAGCAGCGCGTCGAAGCGGTCGGTGCCGATGCGTTCGAGCGACTTTTCGGCGGCCATGCGGAGGTAGCCGGCGTATTGGTCGGGCTTGCGGAGGCGCGCGTCGGTGAAGCGCAGGAAGCCCTTCGCGCCGTCGCGTTTGCCGGGATAAATGTCGTGGCCGATGATGCCGATGAGGCAGTAGCTGTCGCGGGCAATTCCCTGCAAGGCACGGCCCAGCATCGTGTCCGCCTCGCCGTTGCTGTAAACGTCCGCGGTCATGAAGGTGCGGATGCCCTTCTCGTAGGCGCGGCGGATGCAGGCGAGGTAGCGCTCCTCGCTGAGGGCCTCGCCGAAGTGCATGTAGCGCCCCCCGCTCCAGGTGCCGTAGGCAGTGCGTGTCAGTTCCATAATCTAAAGGTGTTTTGTTTTGCGTTCATCGCGACGGTCCGCCGCCGGTTGAAATTCGCACGGCGAAACTGTCTGCCGGGAATGGACGTGATTGCAAGGCGCAAGGCAGAACGGGAATTGGCGTGGAGTGGACGCGAATTGACGGAGCGCCGATCTCCAACCGGCACAAGTCGCGCTCCGAACTCATCGGCCCCAACTGCGACCGAACGTGCGGCCGCCTGGAGGACGAGGGCCTCCGGGACGGTTCCCGCTCCGCGGGCGTGGGCTTGCAGGGCGCGCACCTGGCTCGGGAGCGAAGCCGCTCTGCCAACTGTCTTCGCGGTGAAGCGGGTGCTGTGAGCGCTGCGGTTGCTGTTGAGAACGCTGCGGCTGGTGGGAGCCCCGCTGCTGCGAACGGTTCTGCTGCTGCGGGCGGGCGTGTTGTCCTTGGCCCTGCCTGCGGTGCTGGCCCACATCGCCAGCCGTCCGGACTTCCGGACGGTCGGTGTAATCAAATCCCTCCGCGTGCTTGCGGACCAGTCCGCGCCCGATGAAACGCTCCAGGGACCGCAGCTCACCGTGGTCCTCCGGCGTCACGAAGCTGATGGCATCGCCAATCGCCTGTGCCCGGCCAGTGCGGCCGATGCGGTGGACGTAATCCTCCGCGTGCATCGGAAAGTCGAAATTCACGACGTGCGAGATGCCATCCACGTCAATGCCCCGGGCGGCGATGTCCGTGGCCACCAGCACACGCACCGCGCCGGACTTGAAGTCGCGCAGCGCGCGGAGCCGCTGGGCCTGCGAGCGGTTTGAGTGCAGTGTCGCCGTGGTGATGCCATGGGATTCCAACTGGCGCGCCAGCCGGTCGGCGGAATGCTTCATGCGGACGAAGACCAGCACCATGTTCATGGTTGGCTCGCCAAGCAGGTGGACGAGCAGGGCCACCTTGCGCGAGCGCGGGATTTCGTAGGCCCACTGCGTGACGGTCTCGGCTGGATTCGAGCGGCGGCCAATCTGGACCAGCTTGGGCGAATGCTGGAACTCATGGGTCAGGGCCTCAATCTCCCGCGACAGGGTGGCGGAGAAGAGCAGCGTCTGCCGCTGCTTCGGCAGCGAGCGGACGATCTGCCGGATGGAGGGCAGGAAGCCCATGTCCAGCATGCGATCCGCCTCGTCGAGCACGAGAAACTCCAGGCCGGAGAAATCCGCGCATCGCCGGCCCATCAGATCCAGAAGCCGCCCCGGGGTGGCGACCACGATCTCCGTTCCTTCGCGCAACGCACGGATCTGCGGGGTTTCGCCAACGCCGCCGAAGACCGTCGCCATGCGCAGCGAAAGATGCTTCCCGTAGGCACGGATATTTTCCTCGATTTGCACGACCAGCTCGCGCGTCGGGGCGAGCACCAGCACCCGCGTGCCCCGACCGCGTCCGGCAGCCGCCACCAGTTTGGTCAGGATCGGCAGGGTAAATGCGGCGGTCTTGCCCGTGCCCGTCTGGGCGATGCCGATGAGGTCGTGGTTGCCAAGAATCTGCGGGATGGCAGCCGACTGAATGGGCGTGGGCTCGGTGTAACCGGCTTCCGCGATGGCGCGGAGGATGCGGGCGTCGAGGTTTAATGCGTTAAACGACATAGAGCTTGGCAGCATGCCTCAAGGCTGCGTTCTGAGGCGAACTAAATTTATGGACGAGAAGGAGGCGCAGTGAACTCGCGCCAGCGTTCTGGACTGCGCCAGTCCTCGGTGCTCTGGCGCTTGGTCAGCGCGGGTTGAGCGGGCGAGCACAGAAATGGCGGCGGAGAGCCGCCGCACTACAAGGCGCTGACGCGACTTCATTTCCCCCATCACTCCGCACCCCACCGCGCGAGCCGCTGACGCAGCTTCTTCACGTGGGAAAACTTCGGTGTGATGGGCGGAAAGTCGGTCAGCAACTGCTCCACGGTGGGCACCGCGCCCCACGCTGTCACGGTGAACATCTCGAAGGCGTGCTGCGACTTGAAGCCGAGTTCGTGGTTCTGGCGCAGGAAGCGCGCGCGCAGCACAGCCTTCCACTCCTCGCGGCTTTGCGGCGCGGCCATCTTGTGCCGGCCCACCCACGGAATCCACTCGACGATTTGCGACTGGTGGCACCACGTCATGTCGCAGATGGCCTCGAACGCCGCCTCCACGTCCACCGCGAGGTCGTGCGCATTCTCGCCGAACTGGTAGGTGTCGTAGGTGTTCAGGATGACCGGCACCTTGACCTGGGTGGACTGCGTCTCGTCCGCTGGATACTCGGGGGTGAAGGCGTGCGGGACGTTGATCATGTAGGCCACCTCGCGCACTGCTGTCGCCACCGCGACATGATCCACATGAATCCCCGCACGCGGGTCGCTCGCGACGGGCGGGCAGAAAATGTAATCCGGCTCGAAGTCGCGAATCGCCTTCCACAGTGCGGCCAGCAAATCCGTCGTCACCCGCAGGCACGCTTCGCGCGGAATCTGCCCGTTCGGCAGGCGCAGTGGCTCGAACTGAAACCCGCCAATCGCCGCCGCCGCCGCCTGCTCGCGCAGTCGCAGCGCGCCCGTCTCCTCGCGCGTGCGGAAGTGGTGCCCGGCCTTGCCGTCGGTGCAGACGACCACCTTCGCCGTGAAATCTGCGCCTAGCTTGCGCCGCCACAGCTCGAACGTCCCGGCGGCGGTGAACTCGTAGTCGTCGTGGTGCGCGTGCAAAAAGAGAACCTTCATAATTGGCGCCGCCAGCTTGGGCTGACTTTTTCGTGCTGGGAAGCCCTGACCGCTGGTCCGGAGCGCAGGCCGTGTGGATGGACTTTTCCTCGCCTTGTGCCAGCGGCTCCCGTATCCAGACGGCCATGCACCTGCTCGCGCGGATTGCCACGTTGAATCTCCTCGTTGCCGCCACGACCGTTTTCGCCGCTGACTGGCCGCAGTATCTCGGCCCGACGCGCAACGCGACTTACGCCGGCAACGATCTGGCGGACAACTGGCCAAAGGAGGGCCCCGCGTTGTTGTGGCAGAAAAAAGTCGGTTCTGGCTGGGCGGGACCGGTTGTCGCGGGTGGCAAAGTCCTGCTGTTCCACCGCGTTGCCAGCCAGGAAATCGTCGAGTGCCTTGATGCCCTGACCGGCAAGGAGCATTGGCGGCAAGCCTTTCCCACCGCTTATGTGGATGGCTTTGGCTTCGACAATGGCCCGCGCGCCACGCCCTGCGTTGCGGACGGACGCATCTTCGTTCTGGGAGCCAACGGCAACCTGCACGCGCTGGACTTCACCACGGGCAAGCCATTGTGGAGCGTGGATGCCCGCGCGGATTTTGGCGCGGAGAAGGGCTACTTCGGCTTCGGTTCCTCGCCGCTCGTGGAGGGCAAACTGCTGCTGGTGAACCTGGGCGGGAAGGATGGCGCGGGGATTGTCGCCTTCGACACCACCAGCGGCAAATTCGAGTGGAAGACCAACGATGAGGAGGCCAGTTATTCTTCGCCGGTGGCGGCCACGCTCGGCGGCGCACGTCACGTTTTCTTTTTCACGCGGCACCATCTCGTCTCGGTCGATCCCAGCAGCGGCAAGCCCCGGTTCACTTTCCCGTGGGGACCGAAGATGCAGGCGTCGGTCAGCGCCGCCGTGCCCGTCGTTAGCGGCGACACCGTGTTCATCTCCGCCGGCTACGGCGCGGGCGCGGCAGCGTTGCGCGTGCAGCCTGGGGGCGTGGAGAAGCTCTGGTCGGGCGAGGACCAGCTCACCGCGCAATACGTCACCCCCGTTTTGCGGGATGGTTTCCTCTATGGTTTCGAGGGCCGCGTGGACACCGGTCCCAAGCCGGAGCTGCGTTGTGTGGAACTCGCCACGGGCAAGGTCCGCTGGAGCACGGACAAGGTCGCGCACGGCGGCATCCTCCTGGCCGGTCGTAGCGTGTTGATCACCACCGACCGCGGTGAGTTGGTGCGGGTGGTTGCCGAGCCGGCCGGCTTTCAGGAAACGGGGCGCGCCCAAATCCTCGGTTTTGAAGGTCGAGCCCAGCCCGCCCTCGCCAATGGCCTCCTCTTCGCGCGCGACAAGGGCAAGCTGGTGGCGGTGGATTTGCGGCGGAAGTAGCTGCGGAACGGGGGGCTCGCTTGCCCGTCCAGGTGCGGGTGTTTTTGCGGTTGAACCCCTCGGCTACCGGCGTAGCCTGCGACCATGAAAGCCACCGTTCGTTCTTCGTGTCCAGCCATCCTCCCTGTCCTGTTTGCCCTTTGCACTGCGCTGGCCTTGCCCGCTTTGGCAGAAAAGCAAAAATCCACCGACCTCGCCGGCTTCCCGCTGTTGTGGTCGGCGAAGAAGACGCCGCTTGCCGGACCGTTCATTCCCGGCCTGAACGCCGCGTTGCTGCTCTCCGATGAGCAGAAGGGGAAGCTCATCTCCGCGCGCGAGGAAATCCTGCAAAACGAAAAGATCCAGCAGCTCGGCGCAAAGGTGAAGTCGAACCCCAACGCAACCGAAGCCGAGAGGGATGCCGTCCAGCAGGCTCAGGCACAGGCACGCGACCAGTTCAAGGCGCGCGTGGAGTCCATCCTCACCGCCGGGCAGCGCACGCTGGTCGAACAGCTCAACACAGTTTTTGACGAGTCGCTCACCGCCGCCCAGGAGGCCTACCGTGGTCAGATCGAACAGGTGACCAAGACCGACAAAGCCCGTCTGGAGGAGTTGCGCCGGGAGGTGCGGGAAACTGCGGTGAAGAATTTTAAGACGAGATTGGAGGGAATGCTCACCAAGGACCAGTGGACCGCCCTCTCCAAAGCCGCCGCCGAGGAGGAGGCCGTCGCCAAGAACGCGGTGAAAGTGAAAAAGCTCTGACGCCTGTGCCGGCGGTTTTCAACCGCCGTCCGTTGGGAGCAGCAGTTCGAGGCAGCCCCGAGCAGTCCAACTGCAACGCGGCGATTGCAAATCACCTGCCTGCACAGCACGGTTCGCCGGACTTATGAAGGCAGATTACATCGCGCGCAAGGAGCGCTGGGCGCGCAAGATGGCGGGGCTGGAGAAGCCGACTGTGCGCTCTGGCGACCGCCTCCCGCCCGGACAGCGGCAGGTTCACAACTTCCCCGTGCTCGACCTCGGCAATCATCCCGGCGTGCCGCTCGACCAGTGGGAGTTGAAGATTGGCGGGCATGTGGAGAATCCCGTGACGCTGACGTGGCAACAGTTTCTCGCGCTGCCGCAGTTCACGGACACGAGCGACTTTCACTGTGTAACTACGTGGAGCCAGTTCGACATGGCGTTCACGGGCGTCGCGTTCTTCACGCTCGCCGACCTCGTTAAGCCCAAGCCGCGCGCCACGCACGTCTTCTTCAAGAGCCACGACGGCTACTCGACCAACAACCCGCTCGACGTGTGCCTCGACGACGACGTGCTCATCGCGCACTCGTGGAATGGAAAGCCGCTGCCCATCGAGCACGGCGGTCCCGCGCGCGTCCTCGTGCCCAAACGCTACGCTTGGAAGGGCGCGAAGTGGGTGCGCGAAATCACTTTCCTCGACCGAGACATTCTGGGCTTCTGGGAATTGCGCGGCTACTCGAACACCGCTGACCCGTGGACAGAAGACCGCTTCTCGTGAGAAACATTTTTAACCACTAACTGGCACTAACCTGCACTAATCCGAGCTCTCCACATGACTCCCATAGAAGCTGCTGACTCCATCAAACAGACCTGCGACGAGATGTCCAAGGCCACGCTGAAACTCCTGCCCGCCATCCGCGCGCTGGGCAATCAGGCCGCGCAGGAGGAGTTGCTCAAGGCGACCTACGAGCTGACGAAGAACCTGGAGATGGTGAAGAAGATCGTGCGCAAGTCCCTGACTGGAACCGCGACGCCGCTGACATAGCCGTGGTGGGGCGAACACTCCTGTCCGCCGTGGCGTGGTGCCGCTTTTGGGAAAGGAGCAGGGGGACAGCCGTGTCCCCCCTCACAAGCTCACGCCTTCAGCTTCATCAGCAAATCTTTGCTCTCCACCGTCTCGCCGACTTGCGCGCTGATCTCGGACACGACGCCGTCGGCCTGCGACCCTCCTCGGACCAAAAAACACGGGCGGGAGCGGCACACGAATGCCAACCCTCCCGCCCGTGGCCTGTCCACACGGACAAGCAAATCTTGTTCTGGCAGGGCCGCCGCTCCGGCGCGGCCTCCGACTACGGCAACGGCACGGCGCGATAGAAGCGCTTGGGCTTTCCTGCCGACGCGGGGTCAATCACCAGGAACGGACTGTAAGGCAGCGCCAGATTTGTGAGCACTTGCCAGTTCGTCGTGCCGACGGTCACCACGTCCGCGTAATCCACTCGATACTGTTGGCCTAGGGATCCGGCGAGGACCGTCGCGGCGATGAACTTCAAATCACCGTAGAAATACACATCCACCGGCAGGCTGGTGATACTGCCGACGGCATTGGTGATGACCACACGATACGCCCCGGCGTTGGTGGCGCTGAGGTTTGAGAGCGCAAGCGTTGCGGTGGTGGCGCCCGCGATGTTCACCCCGTTGAACTGCCATTGGTAGAAGAGTGGCCCGGTGCCCCCGGCGCTGACGGAAAGCGCCACCGCGCTCCCGAGTGTAAAGGACTGGCCTAGCGGCGGCGTGCTGATGGACGGGATGGACGGGGCAGCCGACACCACGAGTGTCTGCGGCACACTGCTGGCTGGCAAATACGTCGCATCCCCGCCTTGGCTGGCCGTGATGGTCGTGCTGCCGACGCCTATGATGGTTACGGTGTTGCCGCTCACCGTCGCCACCGAGGTGACGGAACTGCTGAAGCTCACGGGCAGCCCGCTGTTGGCTGTGGCGGTCAAGTTGAACGGAATATTACCCACCTGCTTGCCCGCCAA
>CAIPBN010000170.1 GCA_903863315.1 uncultured Verrucomicrobiota bacterium
ACCATGCCGTATTGCATGCCGGAGCAGCCGCCCTTCTCGACATACACGCGGAGGGATTTGCCGGCGCTGTCCTTCTCGTTCGCGAGCATGGACTTCACCTGCTCGGCAGCGCTGGGCGTGAGACTGATGACGGGTTCGGCGGTGGTGGCGGTGCTCATCTGAATGACGGCGCGAACGTAGTGGCGGGCGCAACGTGTGTCAAACGACGCATGGATTTGTTTTCCGGCGGCGCATCGCCCTGTGCAACACTTGGGCACGCCACTCCGCCATGAGCCGACGAAAGCCGGGAATTAAAAATCCCAGCCGGCGCGATAATCACGCTTCACGAGCTTGGCGACGTCCATGTTCTTCGCCTTCATGCCGGGGCCGTCCCACTCGACCTTCTTGCCAGTGCGGACAGCGAGATTGCCCATGAGGACCATCTCAGTGAACGGGCCGGCGTAGTCGAGGCTGGCCATGCCCTTGAGCACTTTGCCTTGGATGGCCTCGACGAACTCTTTGTGATGACCAGGCGAGCGCGCGAGGGTCTGCTCGGGCTTGGCGAATTCCTTGGTCTTGGAGTCGGGCGTGAACTTCGGCGAGCCACCGTAGGTTTCGCAGGTGATCTTGCCCTGCTCGCCGATGAAGAGGGAGCCGTTGTCCGGCGACTTGGCTTCGGGAGCAAGGCCGAGCAGTTCGTTCGTCGGCTTTTTGCCGCCGTCATACCAGACGATTTTGACCGGGGGCAGATCGCCGTGGTCGGTTTTGCGCGCAGGGAACTGGTAGGTGATGACGCAGGACTTGGGGGCCATCTCCGACGTGGCACCTTCGGAGACTGCTTCGACGCTGTCGGCATGGCCGAGGTGCAGCGCCCAGAAAGCGGGGTCCATCAAGTGGCACGCCATGTCGCCCAGCGCGCCGGTGCCGAAGTCCCACCAACCGCGCCAGGCGAAGGGATGATAAACAGTCCCGCCACGGCGATTCTTGCCATCCTTGGCAGCTTCGTCCGGCCAGGTGGATTTGAAAGGGCGCATCGGCGCGGGTCCGAGGAAGACATCCCAGTTGAGGGTGGCAGGCACGGGGTCTTCGCCGGCCGGACGGTTGCGGCCCTGCGGCCAGATGGGGCGGTTGGTCCAGATGTGCGCCTCGCGGACCTTGCCGATGGCCCCGGCCCAGATGAGTTCGCAGAAGTTGCGCACGTCGTTGCCGGAGTGGCCTTGGTTGCCCATGAGCGTGGCGACCTTCTTCTCCTTTGCAATCTCCGCGAGGCGGCGTGCCTCCCAGACCGAGTGGGTGAGCGGCTTCTGCACATACGCGCCCTTGCCCAGCTTCATGGCCAAGGCGGCAGCGAGCGCGTGATGATGGTCCGGCGTGCTCACGGACACACCGTCAAAATCCTTCTGCTGCTCGAACATCTTCCGGTAGTCGCGGTGCAACTGCGCCTTGGGATACAGCGCGCTGGACTTCTTGAGCGTGCCCTCGTCCACGTCGCACAACGCCACGATGTCCGCGCCGGCGGCGGCGATGCCGCTGATGTCGCTCGCGCCCTTGCCGCCCACGCCGATGCCCGCGATGGCCACACGGCTGTTCAGGTTCTGACCGCGCAGCAACGCCGGCGCGCTGGCGGCGGCGAGCGCCGAGGCCAGCAGCGAGCGGTGGACGAAATCGCGGCGGGTGAGGACTACGGAAGACGAGCGGGGCAGGAAGTAAGTTTTGGACATGGCGAATGGCTACCCCTCCGCCCCCGGGCCGACAAGCAGTTTTTCCCGGCGGTGGCTGAAAGAGTATGAATGCGTGCGCTGGCGGACTAGCCGCTCAGGCAGGCTGCAACACGCGGAGGGTCACACCTTTGACAAAGCGCTTCACCTTCACCCGGTAATCCGCCATGTGGGGAGCCTTCAGATGAGCTTCCAACGCGGCCACCGTGGTCCACTTCTCGATGACCATCACGGCATCCTCACCCAACGCGGCCTGCACGGGAATGCTGGTGGGGCAGTTCACCGCCGGGCCGTATTCGATGCAGCCCTGCTCCGCCAGCACGAGCGGCACGAGCGCGTGGAACTCGCGGAGAAAGGCTTCGCGCTGGCCGGGTTGCAGTTCAATGGTCGCAAGCACATGAATCATGCGCGATTGAGCAGGCCGCAACGGCACGGAGTCAAGTGCCGTTCAGCGGCTGCCGATGCCCGGGCCGACCGGCTGCGTCCAGGCGGTTTCCAAGTCACCCACTTGCGAAGGGTTCACTTGCACCTTGGACGAGATGACCTTGGCGCGGACATAGATCTCGTCCCCCTTGAGCTGATAGGTGGCGCGCGGCCCCTTCACCTCGGCGAGGACGGCACCGATGTCCTTGCTGTAAGTATGCGCCACGCGCAGGGCTTCCCCGGCAGGGTTGCGCTGCGGCTCGTTGCGCGCGTCATAGCCCCGGCGGGTGCCAATGAACTGGATCGTGTAGGTGACGCCAGCCAAGGGTTCGACTTCCAGGCTGATCTCGGTCTGCGACTGGCGCAGTTCGCGCAGCGTCACGCCGGTGGAGGAATAAAAATCCCCGTTCTCCAGCGCGCTGATGAGGCTCTCGGGCGTGAGCTGCGCCGACCGCACCCAGGTCCAGCCGCGCAGGGCATTGCTCCGGCCGACGCGGTTGGCGTGGTAGTGATGGCCGTCGTCCGTGGCCAGGCCATACAACACTCCGAGCTTGAGCTCGGCCAGCCGGCGGGTCAGCACGATGTCCCACAGCCGTTCCAGGCTGGGAGTGCGGTTGGTGCCGTGGTTCCAAACGGTCGGATGCCCGTTGTAAACCTCGAAGAATTTGACGCCCTGCACCTGCATCAGCTCCTCGGGCGTGATGGCGAAGCCGAAGTTGGGATGGTTGATGTGCGGAAACATGGGCTGGCCGGTCCGGCGGCGCTGTTCAAGCACGGCGTTGACGTTGTTCTGAAGCACCTCCACCACGTTGCTACCGCCGCCGGGCTTGATGGGTTCGCGTAGGTTGTGGGCGTTCATGTGCAGCGGCGCGGTCTTCCAGCGGTCGGTGACCTCCTCGCTTTGCAGGAGGAGGAACCGGCCGGGCTCCTCGAACTTGGCGCGATGCTCGGGGAAGAACTTCAGCCGCACCTCGGTCTGGCCGCTGGCGGTGCGGCGGGTTTCCAGCCAGTCCTTGGGCCAGCGCGCGGCATACTTGGGGAAGGCCTCATTCGCGCCCTTGTGCGTGTCCACGTTCACCCACTTGTTGCTCAGGTGCAGCGTGTTGTGGTCCGTGTAGGCGAGGAAATGATAGCCGTTGGTCTTGTAGAGCTCGGTGATCATCTCCGGAAAGTCATCACCGTCACTCCAGAGCGAGTGAGTGTGGAGGTTGCCGCGCCACCACCGGGGGGCATCCGCAGCCGCGGCGGCAGGATTGAACCAGACGAGGAAGGCACAGGCAGCGGTCAGGCAAAGAGCGATTCTTTTCATGGCAAGGTCCGGACCCTCGCCTGACCGGTCCCGACGGGAAAGCCGAATTTTCACCGCTGTGGATGGAACCGCCT
>CAIPBN010000171.1 GCA_903863315.1 uncultured Verrucomicrobiota bacterium
GGATCAGTTCCGCATGGAATTCGTTCGCCTCCAGCTCATGCCGAACGGTGAACCCGACTTTCTGCGCGACGCGCTGCATGTCGAGGTTGTCCGCCAGCATCGTGGCGGTGATGCGCTCCAGCTTTTCATCGCGGCCGACCTGGACCAGTAGACGCAGCAGCTCCGTGCCCAGCCCGTGATGCTGCCATTGGTCGCTGATGGTCAAAGCGAACTCGGCCTCGTTGGCGCTGTGCTGCTGGCTCAAGCGGCCCACGCCGATGATTTCCTTCGTGCCAGTGCCCTGATCGCGACGCTCGACGACCAGCGCCATCTCGCGGTCGTAATCTACAAAGCACAGGCGGCTCAACCGCGCGTGCGCGATGCGCTGATCGAGTTTCTGCGCCGTGAAGTAACGCAGGTAAACGCTGCGCTCCGAGAGTGTGTGATGAAACTTCACCATGAGCGGCTCGTCCTCGGGCCGGATCGGGCGGATCGTCACCGCAGTGCCGTCGCGGAGCTTCCACGGCACGATGTAGCGGGTCGGGTAAGGACGAATGGCGAGGCGGGGAAGCTGGGCATCGGCAATGCCGGGCGGATGCAGGACGATGCGCGCGTCCAGCGCGAGCATTCGGTCCGGCGAGACCAGCAGCGGGTTCACATCGATCTCGGCAATCGCCCGCTGCTCCGCGACGAGCTGGCTGAAGCGCACCAGAAGCTGTCCCAGTGCGGCCAAATCAACCGGCCGACGACCACGCACGCCCTGCAGCGCGGTGAAAACCTTGGTCCGCTCCATCAGCCGGCGGGCCAGCGTGCCGTTGAGTGGCGGCAGTCCCAGAGCGCGATCCTGAAAGACTTCCACGAGCTGCCCGCCTGCGCCGAACAGAATCACCGGGCCGAACTGTGGATCAATGCTGCTGCCGAGAATGAGTTCATACCCTTCGCGTGCAATCATCGGCTGCACCGTGACGCCAAGGAAGTGCTTCCGGCCGGCTTTCTCACTCACCGCATTCTGGATGCGCTTCCAGGCAGTGCGCACGGCGGCGGCATCCAGCAGGTCGAGTTGCACGCCACCTACATCGGTCTTGTGGGTAAGCGTCTCCGAGAAAAGTTTGACGGCAACAGGAAAGCCCAAACCCTCCGCAAATTCCACCGCGTCATCCTCAGTCAGCGCAACATGGGTCTCGATTGTCGGAATACCATAGGCAGCGAGCAACTGCTTCGACTCCGGCTCCGTGAGGAGCGTGCGGCCAGACTGGCGCGCGCTCTTGATGATGAGTTCCGCGACCGCCCGGTTCTCCTCGGTGCCCGCGCCCATGGGCAGGGTGGGCGTCTCGTAAATCGCACGAAGATTGTCGCTGTAACGCCACATCAGCGCGAAGGCCCGCGCGGCAGTGTCAGGGTAGTCGAAAGTGGGGATGCCGGCGGCGTTGAGCACGGCCTTGGCGGAATCCAGACCAGCGCCGCCCATCCAGCTCGTGAGCAGCGGCTTATCGGTGGGCCGCGCCAGCGAACAAATCGCCTCGCCGGTGCCCTTCGCATCGGTCATGGCCTGTGGCGTGAGGATGACCAGCACGCCGTCGGATTGCGGGTCTTGCGCGGCCAGCGTGACCGCACGGGCGTAGCGCGCCGGGTCGGCATCGCCGAGCACGTCAATCGGATTGCCGTGGCTCCAGTGCGTGGGAAGGAACTTGAGCAACTCTGCCGTGGTGCTGCTGGACAGGGTTGCCAACGGCCCGCCGCCAGTGACCAGCGCGTCCGTGGCGAGCGCGCCCGGCCCGCCGGCGTTGGTGACGATGGCCAGACGCGGGCCGCGAGGATTCGGCTGCTTGGCGAGCAGTTCGGCCAGATTGAACAACTCGCC
>CAIPBN010000172.1 GCA_903863315.1 uncultured Verrucomicrobiota bacterium
TGAGTGGATGCGCGGGATCGTGGCCGTGCGCGCCCTTGGTGTTCTCGCTCTTCGGTGTCACGAGCAGCTCGCCGGCGACGGTGTCGGAGTTGGAGTAGCCCTGCTTCGGGTTGATGACGAGGTTCGGCATGCGCGGGTCCGCGTCCTGGGTGACGAGACCGATCTTGGCGAAGTCCTTTTCCTCGACGACGGACTCGACGCCTTCCAGCGCACGGAGTTTCGCAGCCAGGGATTTCACCAGCTCGGCGCGACGTGGCTGGTCGAGCACATAGACAAACTGGCCCAGCGCCCAGGCCTTGCGCTCAACCACCTTGGTGCCCTCGACCTTGATCAGACCTTCTTTCTTGAGCAGCACGTTCGCCTGAATCTGCTGCTGGTAGGGCATGAAACCGTGGTCGCTGGCGACGATGAACGTGTGCTTGCCGGGGAAGGCGGCATTCGCGGCGTCGAAAACCTGCTTCACCATTTCATCGGCGAACGCGACCGCCTCGTAGCTCTCCGGGCTGCGCGGGCCTTTCTGATGGTTCACGTGATCCACCTCGACGAGGTGCAGCAGCATGACATTGGGACGGTGCTTCGTGATGACGTGCGCGGCCATCTGCGCATACATGCGGTCGCGCGGGATGCCGCCGCCGGGAGCCTTGCACCACTCCTCCTGCCGCTCGTAAGGAATCTTCGCCGCGCGGAACTCGGCGAGCAGCGAAGGCGTGCTGTGCGCCTCCCAAAGCGAGTTGCTGAAGCAGTCAGGCACCTGCCAGTCGAGCGTCTTCGCGCCGCGCGAGGCGGGCCAGATGATCGCACCCGTCTTGAGCCCGGCAGCCTTGGCGACATCGTAAATCGTCGGGGCCTTGACGATTTCCTCCTTGTTGAAGAGCGGGTCGGGGATGAGCGGCACGGACGCTCCCTTCGCGCGATCCCAGTAGGAGTTGTTCAACACGCCGTGCCTCCCGGGCGGCACACCAGTGACGAGAGTGGTGTGGTTCGGCCAGGTGACGGTGGGCGTGGAGGCTCACATCCGCTCGGCGCGCGCACCTTCGGCGGCAAGCTTGCGGATGGTTGGAAGGTTGGCCTTGGGGTCGTCGTGGAAGTAGGAGGCAAGTCCATCCACGCTGATGAGCACGACCATGTGATCACGCACGGGCTCGGCGGTGGCAGAAGCAGCGAGGAGGACGGCAAAGACGAGCTGTCGGAGGAGTTTCATGAGCGGGTTTTGGACGCAGCGGACGGCGGGTGAATTCCAAGCTTCCAAAGCAAGCGCCCGCGAAACCCGCGAATAGACGCGAAAGGAGGAACCGTCTTTGATTCGCGAATTTTCGCGTGTTTCGCGGGCAACTCCACCTCAGTGCAGGATCGGCAGGTCGTGGGGCTGCCGGATTAGTTCCGCGTCGAGATCGAGGAAGTAATCGAGCCGGCGCGTGGTCTCAGCATCATCAATCGCCCGCGCCATCAGGATGTAGGTGGCGTAATGATTCCCTTCGGATTCCACCAAGCTCGCGTAGAAGGCGGCCAGCTCCGGGTCGTGGGACTGGAGCTCGCGGCCTAGGAGTTGAAACTTCTCGCAGCTCCGGCCCTCGATCAGCGCGCAGCAGATGAGGTGGTCAATCACCTGCATGCGCATGCCCTTGCGCATCGCGTGCATGAGGCCGGAAATCCACGGACTGGGATGCGGCTGGGCAAACGGGATGCCGCGCCGTTTGAGCAGGGCGAGCACGAGCTGGAAGTGTTGCAGCTCCTCAATGGCGATGGCGTTCAGCTCATCGACGCGCCCGAAGAGGTCGCGGTAGCGCTCCAGCGTGATGGCGGTGGTAGCGGCCTTGCGCTCGAGATGCGCGTGGTCCACCAGCACGGCGGGCAGGTTGGCCAGCATGCGCGGCAGCCAGTCATCGGGCACTTTGGCACGGAGCATTTCCATGCGGGGATTGTTCAAGCCCGCGTGGCGGCACGGCAACTCGGAAGTTCACAGTTCCCCAGGTCCTGGCATAATCTCGGCGAAACCGATGAACCCCGAACTCCTCTCCATCCTCCGCTGCCCGGAAACGCGGCAGACGCTCGCCATCGCGGAAGCTGTGGTGGTGGAGCGACTCAATGCGCAGGTGGCGACCGGCTCGTTGCGCAACGCGGCGGACCAGCCGGTCACCGTGAAGCTGGACGGCGGACTTGTGCGCGCTGATGGCAAGGCACTCTATCCGGTGCGGAACAACGTGCCGGTGCTGCTGGTGGGCGAGGCCATTGCGCTCTAGCCGGGACGTTGGCACAACCGCGCCGGGGCTCAAACCTTGCGCACCACGCTCTCCACCTCGCCGGTCCGCAAGCGCGTTTTGAGCACCTGCCCCGCCTGCACGGCCTTGGCATCCCGAATGACTTCGCCGGTCGCGGCATCCGTGGTGATGGAGTAACCGCGAGCGAGGACGTTGTCGGGCGAGAGCAAGCGAAGGCGGCTGGTCAGCGCGGCGAGTTGCTCTCGACGGAGGGCGAGTTGTGCGGTGGGCTTGAGCCGCTGCAAGTGCGACGCGGCCTGACCAAAGCGGTGCTGCCGCTCGCGCAAATGCGCCCGCGTCTCCCGTGTCAGCGCAATGTCCGCGTCGTCGAGGCGCTGCGCCCATTCCTGCATGCGCCGGCGCGGATGAGCGAGCGCGAGGCGGTGGCGGACTTGAGCAAAGCTTTCTTCCGCCGCTTCCA
>CAIPBN010000173.1 GCA_903863315.1 uncultured Verrucomicrobiota bacterium
CTCTACCCGAAGAAACCCTCGGGCTATTGGTATGAGCACCGCACTCACCTGAGTTGGCTCCTCATCGCCGTCATGTTCGCCGGGCCGTGGATTCGCATTAACGGCAACCCGCTCCTGCTCATCAACATCGTCGAGCGGCGCTTCTCCATCCTTGGGCAAATCTTCTGGCCACAGGACACGCTCATCTTCGCCGTGGCGATGCTGGTGTTCTTCGCCGGCATCATGATTTTCACTACGGCGTTCGGCCGACTCTGGTGCGGTTGGACCTGTCCGCAGACGGTGATGATGGAGATGGTGTTCCGAAAACTGGAATACCTGATTGAAGGCGACGCCGCCGAGCAACGTGCTTTGGATGCCGCGCCCTGGACGGCCAAGAAGTTCGCGAAGAAGGTTCTCAAGCACACCGTGTTCTTCGGGGCCTCGTTCATCATCGGGAACACCCTCCTGGCCTACATCATCGGGAGCGATCAACTCCTGCACATCCAGTTCGACGACCCGCGCAACCACTTGGTTGGGCTGACCTTCATGACGCTGTTCTCGCTGCTCTTCTACGCCATCTTCGCCCGCTTCCGGGAGCAGGCCTGCACGTTCATCTGCCCTTACGGCCGCTTCCAATCCGCGCTGCTGGATGAGAACACGCTCTTGGTCGCCTACGACAACGCGCGTGGCGAAACCCGTGCCCCGCTGCATCGCGACGAGACCTTTGACCAGCGCAAGGCCGAGGGCAAAGGCGACTGCGTGAACTGCCGTGCCTGCGTGGCGGTCTGCCCCACCGGCATAGACATCCGCAACGGCGTGCAAATGGAGTGCGTGAACTGCACCGCGTGCATTGATGCTTGCGACACGATCATGGACAAGGTCGGCCAGCCGCGCGGCCTCATCCGCTTCGCCTCGCTGAACAACATCGCGCACGGCACGCCCCAACGTTTTACCCCGCGTATGGCGCTCTACGCCGCCGTGCTGACGGGCCTCATCACACTGTTCCTCTACCTCGTCTTCACCCGCTGCGATGTGGAAACGACCCTGCTCCGCGCACCAGGCTCGTTGTTCCAAGTCACCGCCGACGGCAATATCGAAAACCTCTACACCGTAAAAGTCGTGAACAAGACCATGCACGACATCCCGGTGGAACTGCGGCTGGAGGGCAGGCCAGGCAAGGTGCGGGTGATGGGCAGCAGCGATTTCACCGTGCCCGCCGCGAAGCTCGCGCAGACCTCCGTTCTCATTGAGCTGAAATCCCAGCAACTCGACGGGGCCAGCACCAAGCTCAAGCTCGGCGTGTATTCCCAAGGCAAACTCCTCGAAACCATCCACACCGCCTTCGTCGGTCCGCGCAGAAGCGAGCACGACGAAGAACACGAACGACATGAACGCAAATCCGACCGTCACTGAACCCGGCCCGCAGCGTAGCCTCTGGCCCTATGCCATCATCGGCTGGTTCGTCGTCTTCGGCTCCGCGATGGCCGCGTGGACCGTCGTCGCCGTCCGCCAGAACCTCGACCTGGTCCGGCCCGATTACTACGACCACGAAATCCGCTACCAGCAGCAGATTGACCGGCAGGCCCGCACCCTGCCGTTCGGCTCCACCGTGACGGTGGCTTACGATGCGGCGCAACAACACATCACCATCACGCTCCCGGCGGCACACGCCGCGCAAGCGAGGGGCAAAATCAACTTCTACCGCCCGTCCGATGCGAAACTCGACCGTGAAGCGAAGCTGTCAGTGAACACCGTAGGCGAGCAAGTGTTAGACACCAAACCGCTCCGGCCCGGCCTCTGGAAAGTTCGCGTGCAATGGACAGTCGGTGGCGAGGACTACTATTTAGACCAGATCGTGGTCATCGCTCCGCACTCCTGAACCCCATGGAACTCTGGACCGCCTTCCTCCTCGGTCTCGTGGGCAGTGCCCACTGCGCCGGGATGTGCGGCCCGCTCGCGCTCGCGCTGCCGGCCACA
>CAIPBN010000174.1 GCA_903863315.1 uncultured Verrucomicrobiota bacterium
CGATGCAGCTCAGCCCTCCAGTGCCGGCGAGTTTGTGACCTTGTTTGGCAAGAACAGCCTCCTCGGTTGGCACCGGAGCAGTGCTGGCAAGCGCATCCACCATGGCGAAGCCCGCGACCAGATGCTTCACGTTCGCCTCGCCAAATTGCGGCATGCGCGTGGCCATGTAGGGCCGGACCGCACCTCCCTTCCACAGTGTGCGCTCCAGCCACTCCGGGCGCAGCTTGTTGCCGACGCCCGTCAGGTGCGGCGGGATGCGGCCCTCATCGCCAAGGTCGGCCTCGATGGCCGGGCTGAAATACTCACTCCGACCGGGCCCCGGCCCGCCCTTGCCATCGCGCTGGTGGCAGGCGACGCAGTTCAACTGCGCCAGCGTCCGGTCCAGTTTGGCCTTGGGTTCCAGCGCAGTGCTCAAGGCATCCTTGTTCGCAAGCGTCGTGCGAAGGGCTGTCCGCTCGGCGTCGCTCAGATGAAACTTCGGCGCGGCCTTGGCCGGCGCGCTGGCGAGACAGCCGCCGTTGAGTTCCCTGAGCAAGTTGAAGGCAGGTGCCTTCAGCGTGGAAGCGACGCGCTCCGGACCGGTCTGGTGGCAGCCAGCACAGCCGAGGCTGGCGAACAGCGTCTTGCCCCGCGCGGCCTTGGTCACGTCCACGGCAAATGGCGCATCGCCAACAGGACGCATCGGCTGGCCATCGTGGGAGAAGACTGCGGCCGGGATTTCCTGCTTGCCGATGCCGGGGCCTTTCCATTGCGTCTTCAGCTCCGTGCCACCACCGCCATCAAAGTAGTCGAGGCCGAAGGCGTGCTCGCCCGCCTTGAGCGTCACCTTGCCTTCGCGCAATTGCGGCGGATGGATGCCATCATTGTCCACCACGCGCTTCTCGTTGATGAACAGCCGCGAGCCGTCATCCGAATCGGTGTAGAAGGTGTATTCGCCGTCCTTGGGAATGGTGATGACGCCCCGGAAGCGTAGGCCGAAGGAGCCTTTCTTCAACGCGACTTTGAGCGTGGGCGCATCGGCGACACCCGTGGCTTTGGGCTGCGAAGCCTTTTCCAAGTCAGCGAGCTTGGTAAAGCCCTGCTCGAAGTATTCATAGGTGAGGCCGGGGAGTTTCACGGTCGTGCCGACGGGCACCTGGGTGCGCAACAGGTAGGTGGCGAGGGCACGGGACTCGCCCTCCGTGAGCCGCAGCGAGGGCATCCGGCCAGATTGCCGGGACTTCACGGGATCACGGAGGAACGCGGCGAGGTCGTTGACGGTGAACTTGCGCGCGAGGTCGCCGAGCGAAGCGGAGCCGGCAGCGAGCGCGGTGAGGTTGACCTTCTCCTTCGAGTGCATCGGCGCTTCCTGCGGCGCGTGGCAGGCGACACAGCCGACAGTGTGGAAGAGTTCGCGGCCGGCGTTGACCGCGCTGGTGCTGTAGGCGGCGGGCTTGGCGGCGGTGGCGGGCTGGAGCGAGATGACGAAGTGCGTGAGGGCCTCGATGGCTTCGGTGCGCTCGGCCGGCGGAAGCGAGTGCAGGGCGTCGGGCATCGTGGTGCCGGGCTTGGTGGCCTGCGGGTTGGTGAGCCAGGCGCGCACCCATTGCGGCGTGACCTGCGCACCGTCCTTGCCCAGGCGCGGAGCCAGGTTAGGAGCGAGGCGGGCAATCACGCCCGGTCCGGCGGTGTGACAGGCGGTGCAGTTCAGGCTGGCGAGAAGCTGTTCGCCGTCGGGCGTGGCGGCTTGCACGGCAGCGGCGAGCAGGAGTGACAGGGAGATTCCCAGCCGACGGATGAGGGGGGAGCAAGACATGGGATAATTGAACTGGGGCAGAAAGAGGGTCTTCAAGACGAGAAACTTGAGGTCTGAAAAATGAAACCAAAGCCGTGAATCAAATTCCGACCAGCCCGGCTCACTGCTTTGGCGCGGGCGGCGGCGTGTTCGCCGCCCCATCGTTGTTGAGC
>CAIPBN010000175.1 GCA_903863315.1 uncultured Verrucomicrobiota bacterium
GCCCTGCTCAACGCGCAGGTCGGCCAGCGGGTGCGGGTGCGGCTGCCGGGTGGCGAGAAGGAGCTGGAAGTCGTGGCGGTGAGCTACCGGTAAGATTTCGGAGCTGGGTTCAACCCAGCCAGTCATCATGCGTCTTCCACTCGGTCTCAGCCACCGCCAGCAAGGCGAGAAGCGGATGATGCGCCAGCAGCGCGGCGAGCAATTGCCCGCCCCGCGCGGCGTTCTTGAGCGGACCGCTGTGGCAGATGCCCCGCAGGATGTTGCCGGCGCGCTGGGTGGCCGGATCGGCGGGTGACGGCACGCCGGGACGCAGCCGCGCCACCGCCACGCGGGCCTGTTCCTGCGTAAGCCCTTCAAGCGCCTCACGGAAAACCATCGCACGCGCCGAACTGTCGAAGCCCGGAGCCCCGAAGACCTGCTGCAACGTCCCGAAAATATCAGAGGTGGCATCCACGGCGGGTGCCGCGACCACCGGCGGCGCGGCTGGCACCGGCGAAATTTCCCCCTCGGAGACCGGACCTAACTTGAAATCCAGCGATAGCGAATGCGGCCCGACGCCCGCGCTGGCCTGGGTGCCGGTTTTATCGAGCGCGAAATTGAGCGTGATCCGCAGGCGATCCGCGGTCACTTGGCCCAGTTCAGGTGGCAGCGGACGCGCGGCGGCGATGCCGCGGGCGGCTTCCTGCAGGGCGACGGCAATGGCTTGATGGAGCAGTTGCATCGCGGCGAGTTTAACACACATGGCAAGCGGGAGATTGCCGGGCGATTTGCCCGCGGTATCCTCCGCCCCATGAGCGACACCGATTGGCAGGCGCATTTCCGAAAAGTCTGGGACCGGGCCGTGACCGCGTGGCAGGCCGGCCGCCGCACCCCGGGTTCCATGTTTGATGCCGCCGACACCGCTTTCCTCGCGGGCCTTGGCTGCTCGACGCAGGAGCTGTTTGACTTCGTGGACGATTCACTGCGCTACGACGGCGATCCTGACTTCGCCACCACGCTGGCGGTGACCGCGATTCGCCGTGACTACTTCCTGAACGTGATGGGCGGCAAACCGTCTGGTCGCACCGCCACGATGGGCAGCCTCCCGCTGAAGTCCGCCGAAGTGGACGGCATCTCCTGGCTGCCCCGGCTGATCGTCAAGGCGCGCCTGAAGCTGCGCGGTGAAATGCCCGCCGACCTCATGTATGGCTGCGCGGGCGACCGCCCTTTCCTCCGGCGCATGAACCTGACGCTGCCGAAGTTTCTGGAGCTGGTGCGGGACGCGGGCAGCGACGACCGCCGCATCGTCAACGCGGTGAAGCAGGCCGCCGGGCTGAGTTGAGCCACGCGCCTACCGGGGCCGCATGGAGAAGGCGAGCTGCCGGCGGAACTGCTCGCGGTTCCGCGCGTCGTAAAACTCGACGGGATTGAAGTCATCCGTCAGCACGATGCCGCTCTGTGGATTCGTGTCGCGAATGCCCGCCAGCGCCTCGCGCGCCTGCTCGCGCACGGTGGCGTGCATCGCGTCGAAGTTCATCGTCCGATGCTGCTTCAGCTCCGGTGCCGGGCTGGCCACGTAGAACACGTTGCCATTGCCGCTGGCATGGATGCGCACGCTGCCGAAGACCGCCTTCAAGGTCTTGTGCAGCGATGCCGCGAAGTAGTCCTTGCCTGCATCGAACTCGCCAAAGCTGTTGATCACCAGCACGCCCTCGGGCCGGAGCACCCGGCGCATCGCGGCGAAGGCTTCCTGCGTCATGAGGTGCGACGGCGAGGAGTCGCCGAGGAAGGCGTCAAGAATCACCGCGTCGTATTGCTTCGTGGCCGCGTTCACGAACTGGCGGCCGTCGCCGATGGTGAGGTTGAGCTTTTCCGGCTGGAGGTCGAAGTGCGCGCGGGCCAGCTCCACCACCGCGCCGTTGATTTCCACCACGTCCACCTGCGCGCCCTCGTGGGCGAACTGCATGGGCACGATGCCCACGCCCATGCCGATGCACAGCACGTCCTTGATCTGCGCGGTGTAAACGCCCGCAAGCCCGTGCAGCCCGTAGGTGAAGAGCGAGACGCTTTGCTTCGCCTCGGGGTCGTAGGTGTTCTGCGTGAGGTAGTCGTTCAAGTAGAAGCGGCGGGAGCCGTCGAAGTTTTCCAGCACCTGCATCAGGCCGAAGTTCGAGTTCCGGCGCGCGACCTCCTGCATGTAGTCGGTGGGAGGCCTGGCGTCCTTGCGCACGCCCGCCCAGCCGGCCAGCACGCCCAGGGCGAGGACCACCACGGGACCGCCCAGCGAATCGCCCGGCTGCCGCCAGCCCGCGAAATAAACCAGCGCCAGTGCCATCAGTATCCCGGCGGTGATGAACATGGTCATCGAATTCGGCAGGAAGGGAATCAGCACGTAGCCAATGAGCACCGTGCCCAACACGCTGCCCAGGGTGCTGATGGCGGAGAGCCGGCCCACGTTGCCCCCCACGCCGGCGACCGCCGAGGTGATCACGCGGATGACGAAGGGCCCCACCGTCGCCAGCAAGGTCAGCGGCACGAAGAACAGGAACAGCGAGGCCAGCAACGAGCCGACCGCGAGCGGAAATTGCAGGCACCAGAAGGCGACTTTCGCCGTGAACGGCACGGTGAAGCACAGATACACGCCCGCCAGCAGGATGCAGGTGTAGAGCCGCCGCAGGTTTTGCGAGCGGTCCACCAGCCAGCCGCCGAACTGGTAACCCGCCGCGAGCGAGATCAGCGTGACCGCAATCTGCGCCGTCCAGACGAAGTGCGAGGTGCCGACGTAGGGCGAGAGCATCTTCGCGCCGAGAATCTCGACGATGAGGATGGCCGCGCCAGTCGTGGCGGCGGTGCCGTAAAGAAAACGGCGCAGGCCCGGGGAAAGCGCGGCCGGCGGAGAGGCGACAGGTTGTTTCACGCGCGCTTTCTACGGGGCGGAAGGGCGGAGGGCAATTATGGAGTGCGGCGCCACCCGCCGCGTCGGGGACGGCCTACTTCGCCTTGGGCTTGGCGGGCGGGATTTTCTCCTGCTCGGCCTTGGTGCGAATCCAGTTGTGCCAGCCCTGTTCAAAAACCGGCAGACCGCCCCGCCAAAGGGTGGCGAGCTGGGCCGAGAAAACCTGCTCGGGCCGGGCTCCGCGCTCGACCGACGGGGCCTTGAGCAGCGAGGCGAGGAAGTTCTGCGCATTCGGATGGGACATGAAAAAGTCGAACAACGACCAGCCCACCACGTAGCCCATGCCGATGTCGCCATTGAACAGTTTGCCCCAGCCCTCGTAGCTCCCGGCCTCCAGGTAGGGGCGGATGGGCGAGAGCTTGCCCTCATCCAGCAGGCGCTTGAGCGTCTGCCAGCGCCGGGCGCGATCGAGCTTTTGCGTTTCGCCATCGGCCCACGCGGGCTTCCCAAACCAGTCGGCGCTGCCCTCGTTCATCCACAGCGGCACGTGCAGCAGGAATGCCTGCGTGACCGCGTGCGTGGTCTCGTGCAGCACGGTGGCCAGCAGCACGGCGGGCTGGGGATGCTTCCACGTCACGATCTCGGCCTGCGCGCCGGTAATCTCGCCGGTGCCGGGCCGGTAGGCTTTCTCGCTGCCGGTGTAGCCAAGCACGCGCGGGTTCACCGGGAACTTCTGGCTGGCGGCGTAATCGCGATATTCCTCGTAGGTGGGAAAAATGCGGTAGGTGATTTTAAAATCCGTGGGGGCCTTGCGCCGGAAGACCTGCTCATGCCGGGCGATGAGCTGCTTGATCTCGTAGTGGATGGCGTAGTCCATGCCACTGGTGACCGTGTGGCCGGTCTTGGCGTAGGTGACCTGATAAGCTCCCAGGCGGGCGGAGGCCAACAACAGCAGGCCGAGGCTCAAAAGGCGCTGAAGCATGGCCGAGTAAACCAAGCGCTGGGCCGGCACGCCAGCGTGTCTTGCAGCGGAAAAGTTGAGGCCTGCCAGCCGGTCACGCCACCGTCAGCACCGTGTAGTTCTTCTTGCCCTTGCGCAGCAGCAGGTGCTTGCCAAAGAGCAGATCGGCGGTGGTCAGGGCGCGCTGCGGGTTCGTCTCGCGCACATTGTTCACGTAGATGCCGCCGCCTTCTACGTCCTTGCGCGCCTGGCCCTTCGACTGGCCAAGACCGGCGTGGACGAGCAGTTCAACGAGGGAGGTGCCGGCCTCCGCCAGCTTCGCAGCTTCGAGCGGCTTGGTGGGGACTTCGCCAACTATGTCGTTGAATGTGGCTTCCGAAATGCCATCCAGCGGCGCGCCGAAGAGCACTTCGCTCGCGCGAATGGCCTCCTGCGTCGCGTGCTCGCCGTGGAGCAGGTCGGTCACGGACTTCGCCAAGGCCCGGTGAGCGGCGCGCGCGCCGGGGTTGGCGGTGTGGGCTTGTTCCAGCGCCTCGATTTCCTCCCGGCTGAGGAACGTGAAGTATTTCAGGAACTTGATGACGTCGTTGTCCGCCGTGTTGATCCAGAACTGGTAGAAGCGATAGACGCTGGTCTTTTTCGCATCCAGCCACACGGTGCCAGCCTCGGTCTTGCCGAACTTCGTGCCGTCGGCCTTGGTGATGAGCGGGAGCGTGAGGCCCCACGCGGGCCGGCCAAGCTTCTTGCGAATGAGATCGGTGCCCGCCGTGATGTTGCCCCACTGGTCGGAGCCGCCGATTTGCAGGTCGCAGCCGTGATCGCGGGCCAGCACGTAGAAGTCAAACGCTTGGAGCAGCATGTAGCTGAACTCGGTGTAGCTGATGCCCACCTCGCGGTCCTCCATGCGGGCGCGGACGGACTCCTTGGCAACCATCTGGTTCACCGTGAAGTGCTTCCCGATGTCGCGGAGGAAATCGAGGAAGCTGACGCCGGCGGTCCAGTCGGCGTTGTCCACCAGCGAGGCACGATTGGGCTGAAGCGTGAAGTCCAGGAGGCGCGCAAGCTGCGGGCGCACAGCTTCGACATTGGCCACAATATGCTCCTTGGTGAGGAGCTGGCGCTCGGCGGTCTTGCCACTCGGGTCGCCGATGCTGCCGGTCGCCCCGCCTGCGACAGCGATGGGACAATGCCCAGCGTTCTGGAAGCGCCGCAGTGCCAGCAGCGGCACGAGCGAGCCGACGTGCAGCGAGTCCGCCGTTGGGTCGAAGCCGCAATAAAGCGTGACCGGGCGCGCGGCGAGCTGCTTCTGGAGTTCCGCCGCGTCCGTGCAATCCGCCACCAGGCCGCGCCACTGCAATTCTTCGTAGATGTTCATCAGCGCGGGAGTTATCGCGGCGGCACGGCGGCGGCTCAAGGGGAAAGTCCGTCGCATGGGTGAGGAGACGCCGCTGAACCCGTGCCGGCGGTTTGCAACCGCCGTCCGTGGACAACAGCATTTCGAGGCGGTTTTGAGATGCCAACCCGCAACCCGGCGATTGCAAATCGCCGGCACGGGCGAGGCAAACCGCTGAAACCCGCCAGCGTGAAACGCGTCTGTGCAAGCACTCGATTGCGCATTAGCTTGACCAGCATGAAGTCCGCGAACCGTTCACTGCTCTGCCTCGCCGCCCTATGGCTGGCGACCGGCTGGCTGCGCGCGGC
>CAIPBN010000176.1 GCA_903863315.1 uncultured Verrucomicrobiota bacterium
AAGCGCGGCGAGAAGGTCGTGCAGGAGAACATCACTTGCGTCCGCCACGGCTTGACCGACGTGAAGGAAATCCCCGCCGACGTCATCGGCGGCGAGGTGGAAGTTGCCGCCGGTGAACTGGTCGCGGCGAAGTAGCTCCTTGCCCGGTGGACAACCATCGGGAAAACCAAACTTAGAAACTCAGGACAACCTGACCCAGAACATGATTCAACCCACTGAAAACGTAGCCGGCGCACCCGCTTCCGTCCCCACCCCGGTCGTTGACCGCACGAACAAGCGGCCCATCACCAAGGATGTGCTCGACGTGCAGGACTTCAACGAGCGCATCGTCGGTGCCTACAACGACGGCAGCGCCGAGATGGGCCTGCCTGCCGACCACAACACGCTGCGCTCGCTCATCCCCGCCGGCACCGGCGCGCTGCGCGACTTCAGCTACATCGCGCCCGAGATTCCGCTGCTCCACAGCGAGAACTGCGTCGCGTGCATGGACTGCGTGACCGAGTGCCCCGACACCGCCATTCTCGGCAAGGCCGTCCCCAAGGCGAAGCTGGAGGCCGAACTCGCCGCCATCGCCGACCCCGTCGAGCGCGAGCACCTCGCCAAGCAGTTCGCCAAGACCACCAAGTTCTGGACCACCTACGAGAAGAAGGGCAAGGAGCCCGCCTACTTCGGCATCTTCATTGACCCGACCAAGTGCAAGGGCTGCGCCGAGTGCGTGGACGCCTGCGGCAACCACGGCGCGCTCACGATGTTGATGAAGGACACCAACATCCTCAAAACCTCCCAGCGCACCTTCAACTTCTACCGCAAGCTCCCGGAGACGCCGAAGGAATACATCAACGACAAGCTCCTGAGCGACATGATGCTCACCGAGCGCAGCCTCCTCTATGTCGGCGGCGCGGGTTCCTGCATGGGTTGCGGCGAAGGCACCGCGCTCCGCATGATGCTTGCTGCGACCGGCTTCCAATACGGCAAGGAAAGCGTCGGCATCGTCAACTCCACCGGCTGCTCCACCGTTTACGCGTCCACCTATCCCTACAACCCCTACCTCGTCCCGTGGACCAACTCGCTTTTCGAGAACGGCCCGGCCGACGCCATGGGCGTCCGCGCCCGCTGGGACCAAATGGGCTGGGGCGACAAGAAGCTCTGGGTCGTCGGCGGCGACGGCGCGATGCTCGACATCGGCTTCCAATCACTCTCCCGCATGCTCGCCTCGGGCATGAACATCAAGGTGCTCATCCTCGACACACAGGTTTACTCGAACACCGGCGGCCAAAGCTCCACCGCCACCTTCAAGGCGCAGAACACCAAGTTCTCCGTCCACGGCAAGGTCATCCAGGGCAAGACCGAGCGCCGCAAGGAAATCGCGCAGATTGCGATGATGCACCCGAACACGTTCGTCGCGCAGACCTCCTGCGCCATGTCGAACCACTTCTACAAGTCCATCATGGCGGCCAACGAGTTCGACGGCCCGGCGGTCATCAGCGTTTACACCACGTGCCAGCCCGAGCACGGCGTGGGCGACAACCTCGCCATGAACCAGTCCAAGCTGGCCGTGGACACGCGCACGTTCCCCGTGCTCATCTACGATCCGCGCAAGGGCACCAAGCTCGCCGAGCGCCTCAGCCTCCAGGGCAATCCCGCGCCGAAGGAAGACTGGTATAAGGACCCCAAGACCGGCGACCTCTTCGACTTCGTCATGTTCGCCCGCACCGAGGGCCGCTTCTCGAAGCACTTCGACAAGGACGGCAATCCTTCGCCGCTGATGCTCGAAGCCAAGCAGGACCGCCTCGACAACTGGCGTCTGCTGCAAGAGCTGGCCGGCATCATCTGAGCCAGCGCTCAATCCGAATCACGGAAGCCCCGGTCGCAAGACCGGGGCTTTTCCTTGGTTCCGCGTGAGCAGCCAAATAGTCAGTGCCCTATTGGCTGCCCAACCGATTGCTTGCGCTCCGGGGAAGCTGTCGAACAAACTCAAGAACCGATGGCTGTGGACAAACCTGAAGCGAAACCGCGAAGCCCGATTCGCAATGAGCCGCTGCGATTGCCGGGGCAATCCATTGAAGAGGCACGCCGTGCAGGATGGGAGCAAATCGAGACACCAGTGCTGGCGGTCGGGTTCGCATGGATGCTTGTGATTCAGGAGTGGAGTGCGACGCTGCTGCACACGCGGCTGGGGCCGGTTTCCATTACTATCCTCGCGGTCATTGTCACAGCTTGGGCGGTGCCAAAGGTTCTGGCTTATCGGCGAAAGGATGCGGACTACCAACTTGGGAGGAAGGGTGAACTGGCGGTGGCGGAGTGTTTGGAGTCGTTACGGTTGCAAGGGTTCCGTCCTTTGCACGACATCATCGCCGGGCGCTTCAACGTGGATCACGTGCTCATCGGCCCACCGGGCATTTTTGCCATCGAAACCAAGACGCGGCGGAAAGCGGGTGGTCGCGAGGAGAAGATTTTGGTGGATGGGAGCCGGATCCTGATCGCAGGACGCAACGTGGAACCCAATCCGGTCGATCAGGTGAAGGGGAACGCGGCGTGGTTGAGGGGACTTTTAACGCGCTCCACTGGCCGCGAGTTTAAGGTCGATCCAGTGGTCGTTTTTCCTGGCTGGTGGGTGGAGTTCAACCAGAAACCGAACGGCTTGTTCGTGATGAACGAAAAGGGGTTCGAGAACATTATCGCAAAGCTGCCAGCGACTTTGACCAAAGAAGAGATTGCGATGGCGGCGTTTCACCTTGAGCAATTTGTCCGCACCACTGCCACCAACTCCGAATCCAAACCATGAGACAAGAATCACTGGCTTTCCTCACCGAACTCGTCAACACCCCCAGCCCGTCCGGTCACGAGGCGCGCGGGCAGAAGGTCTGGCTCAACTACGTAGCGCCCTTCGCCGACGAGACGTTCTCCGATGCCTACGGCAACTGCGTGGCCGTGCTGAACAAGGGCGGCGGCCCGCGCCTCATGCTCGCCGCCCACGCGGATGAGATTTCCCTGGTGGTCAACTTCATCGACGACAACGGGTTCATCTGGGTGCGCAGGCTAGGCGGCGTGGACGCCATCGTGGCCAAGGCCCAGCGCGTCGTGGTCCACACGCGCAACGGCGCGGTGAAGGGCGTCATCGGCAACGTCGCGCCGCACCTGATGAAGCTGGAGAAGGAACGCAAGGTGCCGGAAATCGCCGACCTCTTCGTGGACATCGGCGCGAAGGACAAGGCGGAGGCCCAGTCGCTCGTGCGCATCGGCGACCCCATCACGATGACCAACGAGTTCGAGCACCTGCGCGGCGACCTCTCGGTGGCCCGGGCCTTCGACAACCGCATTGGCACCTTCGCCGTGGCGGAGGCGCTGCGCCTGCTGGCCGCGCAGCGTGGTCAGCTCAAGGCCGAGGTTTGTGTCGTGTCGAACATCATGGAGGAGGTCGGTCTCCTTGGGGCCCGGCAAATCGCCTACACGCTGAAGCCGGATGTCGCGCTCGTGGTGGATGTCACCCATGCCACGGATTATCCGACTGTCAGCAAGCAGCTTCACGGCGACGTGAAGCTCGGGGCCGGGCCCACCGTGTCGCACGGCACCTGCAACCATCCCGTGGTAGTGGAGCGCATCGAGGAAGTGGCCGCCCGGCTGAAGATTCCGCTTCAGCACGAGGCCAACTCCGCCACCAGCGGCACGGACACGGACGTGATTTTCTGGACGCGCGGCGGCATTCCCTGCGGCCTCATCAGCCTGCCAAACCGCTACATGCACTCACCGGTGGAACTGGTGAACCTGCGGGACCTGGAACAAATCCCCGAGCTCATGGCCGGCTTTGCCCTGACCCTGCAACGCGGGGAGGAGTTCAAAGTGAAGATCTGACGGCGAGCTACGTTGGCCGCCGCAGCCGCAGGCCCACCAAACCGGCCAGACCGGTCAGCAGCAGGGCCGTCACGGCGAAGGCTCCCGCCTGAGGCTGGCTCGGAGCCAGATAGAGCGCGCTGGCACCCACCGTCGGCCCAAGGCAGATGCCCAATCCAATCGCGGCTTCGTGGATGCCGCCGTGCTCGCCCTTCGTCTCGCCCACGTCCATCGAGTAGAAGAGCGAGGCGTAGTAGAGCAGGCCCGTGGCCAGCCCGAAGACGACCTGCGCCAGCACC
>CAIPBN010000177.1 GCA_903863315.1 uncultured Verrucomicrobiota bacterium
GCCCACCGACCTGCGCGTCGCGTGCGACCGCGTCGAACTGACGCTCCTCCGTGCCGCCGCCGTCGCCGTTGCAGCGGTCACGGTGGACAAGATTCACTACGCGCCCGGCGACGCCGTGAGCGCGAAGGCCGAGCTGCTCGGCGGCGCGGCAGGCGGCGCGTTCACCTTCCGCGCGGAAGTGGTCACGGAACTGGACGCGGCCCGCGAGGTCTTCAGCACGAACGTCCAGCTCGCGCCCGGCGAGAAGAAGTCGCTGCCGTTTCAGTTCAAGCTCAGCAATGCCGAGTTCGGCCACGAACTGCGCGGGGCGCTGGTCGCGGGCGGGAAGGAAGTGCACTCCAGCAGCGAGTTCTTCGGCGTCAGCAAGAACGTCTATCGCGTCGGCATCACGGGCCGGCACGTGGGCCAGAGCACGCGCGGTCTCACGCCCGAGCGCGCCGCCGAGGTGATGACCGCGAACGTCCGCGCCTACGCGAACTACTTCGAGTGCTTCGCCTGGGCACCGTGCGATTACTCGGACCTCACGCCCAAGACGGAGGAGTTCGTCTCCGGCCAGACGCAGTATCCCGGCAGCGTCGCGGGCATGAAGCTGCAGCTCGCCGAGGCGCACCGGCGCGGCATCAAGGCCATCACCTACGGCAAGGCCTGCGGCGCGGGCATTTCCGGCTTCCTCACGTATCAGCAGCATCCGGAGTTCTTCGGGCATTCGTTCGGCCACGGCCCGGCCACGGAACAGATGAGCACCTTCCTGTTGGAGCGGATGCTGGAGAACGACTACAACTTCAACCGACCTTCCGACGGCGGCTGGCGACACTGGGCGAGCCTCTGGACACGCTTTGATTCCAACCCCGCCGTGGACTTCGGCGCGGACGAGCTGGTGCGCAGCGCGGAGATGTTCGGCTGGGACGGCGTGCGCTGGGACGGGCATTTCGTGGAGAACCAGCGCCGGTGCGTTGACCGCATCAACGCCAAGCGGCCGGGCTACGTTCACGGCTACAACTCGGCCTTTGCCAACTGCGGCTCGAAGCTCTTCCTCCCGCCGGACCAGAGCGACTTCCACGAGATTGCGAAGGACCACGGCCTCATAATGGACGAGTCAGTGCGCGGCCACAGCCGGTGGACGGACGGCTCGATGCGCACGTTCTACGAGGGCATCTGCCGCGAAGCGGACTACGTGAAGCGCATCGGCGGGCTGCCGCTCTACATCACGTTCGACATGGGCAGCCGGCAGGACGTGACTTGGAATGTGCTGAGCGGCCTGGCAGGCGGCCAGCGCTACACCTATCTCACGTCGCCGGGCGACTATGCGTTCGGCACGCTGCCGAAATTTCTCACGCGCTACTCGTCGGTCGTGTGGGATGACACGGCGATGATCGCGAATGCGGCGAGCCACTTTCAGGTCGCGCTCGCACCGGGTGCGCCGACGAACAGCGCAGTGTGGTTCGACCAGAGCACCTGGCTGCGCAAGCTGCCGGATGGCCGACAGCAGGTGTTACTGCACCTGCTCAACTTCCCCGGCTACCGTCACTTCGCGCAGCGCGTGCAGACACCGCCGACGTGGCTCTCGAACCTGACCGTCAGCGCGAAGCTGCCGGCGGGCGCGAAGCTCGCGCGTGCGTTCCACGTCTCGCCGGATTTGGTGGAAGGGCATCACGCGCTCACGCCGAAGACCGAAGACGAAAAAACCACGCTCGTGCTGCCGGAGGTGAAGATGTGGAGCATCGTGGTGCTGGAGTTCGCTGGTGGGGCCAGTTATCCAGTCACCACCCCCGTCGAGGATGCCACGAAGCACTTCGCCGAGGAGAAGCAGAAGAGGGAGCATGCAGCCAAGCTCGCCGCCGAGAAGGCCAAGGCCAGCATTGGCACACCGGTGGCCAGCACTGCGCAGGAAAAACCCTACTACGCCGACTTCGAGCGCGAGTTCAACGCTGACCCCGCCGTGCTCGCGCAGCACTTCAAGAACTTCACCCGGCCCGCCGCGCCTGCCTTGCGGCGCAACGGGGTCGTGGACATCCACCACGCGCGCGGTGCGTTTGCGTGGCTGAACCCGGTGGACATCGCGCTTCAGCTTGCGGGCGGCGGCACTTACACGCCGTCGTGGGTGGACCGCGTGGGCTTCCGGCTCGGCGCGGGCGGTTCGATGGAGGACTTCCCGGACAGCTACGACGCGCTCTTTGAGCACGACGTGCTCGTGCTCGACAACGTGCAGGCCGTGGACCTCGGCGCGCACCGCCGCACGATGATCGCCGACTTCGTGCGCGCGGGCGGCGGACTGCTCGTGATGGGCGGCTGGTTCAACCTCTCGCAGGGTGCGGACCGCAACACGTCACTGGCCGAACTGCTGCCGGTGACCATCACCAACCAAGGCAACCTCGCGACGAACGCGACGGGCTTTGCGCTGACCGCCACGCGGACGGACTTCTTCCCGAAGGTGGACTGGGCGCGCGCGGGCGCAGC
>CAIPBN010000178.1 GCA_903863315.1 uncultured Verrucomicrobiota bacterium
AAGATCTGGTCCTGCGCGACCCTGACTTCACCACCATCATCAAGCAGCGGTTCGTTGAACCTCTGAGCCGGGGCAAGGAGTTGATCAAACTCTTCGCGGTCAACTATCTGGACGCCGAGCCGCCTTCGGCAGCCGTGCTGGCTCGGTTTTGTGCGCGGCTCACGGAGGAGATGGCCAGGGCGGATGCCGTGCTGCTGACGGACTTCGGCCACGGCCTGCTCCAGCCACAAGTGCGCGATTTGATTCAAGAGGCCGCCCCGTTCCTCGCCTTGAACTGCCAGACCAACAGCAACAACCACGGCTTCAACATCATCTCCCGCCAATATCGCCGCGCGGATGCATTCACCTTGGACGAGCAGGAGCTGATGCTCTCCGCCGGACATCGGCATTTGAATTTCGGCGCAGAACTGGACCGCCTCCGCCGAAACCTCCGCGCCCGTTACGCCTGGCTCACACGCGGTGCGGTGGAGACGCTCGGGCTGCTGGATGAACAGCCCCCTGCTCTGTGCCCGCCGTTGGAAGCGGATGTGGTGGACACCGTCGGCGCGGGCGATGCCTTCTTCTCCGTGGCGGCCTTGGCAGCGGCCCGCAACCTTCCGGCGTCGGTCGGCACCTTTCTCGGCCAGCTCGCCGGTGCGCAGGCCGTCAAAATTGTCGGCAATGCACAGTCCATCACCAAACCACTGCTGCTCGCCCGGGGCATCGAACTCTTGAACGAACAGGCCGAGTGAAAACCCCCGCCGCCATCTTGGTTCAACAACGCCAGCCGCTCGTCTTGGACGAGGTGGAGCTGCCACCGCTCGGCTTCGGACAGGTGCTGGTGGACATCCGCGTCAGCCGTATCTGCGGCTCGCAGATCGGCGAGATCGACGGAGTCAAAGGTCCGGATCGCTGGCTGCCACATCTGCTGGGACACGAAGGTGGTGGCGTCGTCCAGGAGGTCGGCCCCGAAGTCCGACACTTGAAGCCGGGCGACCGAGTGGTGCTGCACTGGCGACCAGGGGCGGGCATCGAGTCGCGCGGCCCGGTCTATCGGTGGGGCCAGCGCACGGCGAATGCCGGCTGCATCACCACCTTCAACCGTTACAGCGTGGTCTCCGAGAACCGGCTCACGGTGGTCCCGCCGGACACGGATTTCGAGGTGTGCTCCTTGCTGGCTGACACCCTCACAACCGGCTTCGGCGTCATAAACAATGACGCGCACGTGAAGCTGGGTGAGTCGGTGGTCATCATCGGCTGCGGCGGCATTGGCTTGGGCGTCGTGCTGGGTGCCAAACTGGCCGGAGCGCATCCCATCGTCGCCGTGGATCTGCATGACCACAAGCTGGCCAAGGCGCGCGAGTTCGGTGCCACCCACACCATCAACTCCACCGGCCATGACTTCGTCACCGCCGTGCGCGACATCCTGGGTGGGGTGCCGCCCGATGTGGTCGTGGACGGGACTGGTTTGCCCGCTGTTTTGGAAAAGGCCTTTCCACTGGCCGCCGCCAGTGGCCGGGTGGTGATTTTCGGCGTGATGGCTCACGACCGAAAACTGTCGCTAAACACCCTGCCCTTGCATTTTGGCAAACAGTTGACCGGCTCCCACGGGGGCAGCAGCCGGCCGGCGGAGGACATCCCACGCTACC
>CAIPBN010000179.1 GCA_903863315.1 uncultured Verrucomicrobiota bacterium
AACTCAGCGACCCAGTCATTGTGCCCTTCCGGGTCCACGAGCATCTGCTGCACGCGCCATGAGCGCTGATCGGCGGCGGGCACCACGTAGGTGTGCCGTGCGTTGCGCGCCTCGGGGTCCAGTCGCAACGTGCGGTGGCCCGCCACGTAGCCGTCGATTGCAGCCTGCAGGCGGACCCCCGTCCAAGCCGCACCATCAGCGTCTTCCAAGGTGCCCAATTGCTCCAGCGCCTGCTCGTGATCCCCGATCCACCAGGCGCGGAGGAAGCTGAAGACCCGCGTGCGGATGGCCATGGTAAAGGCCTTGGTGTCGCGCGTGATGTCCCGCGCTGCTTCCTCGGCTCCGGGCGGGCGCACCTCGGGCATCTCGGCGCGCTGGTAATCCGGGTTGCGGAGCTTCTCCCACTCGTCGAGCAGACTAGAGTCCACCTGGCGGATCATCGTGCCGAGATAGAGTTCCATGTCGCGCACGGTGTCGTTCTTCGCGGCCTCGGGCACGGTTTGCGAGAGCACCTTGAAGACACTGTTCAAGTGCCGCAGCAGCACGCCCTCGGCGCGTTGCAACTCGTAGTCGCGGATGTAATCGGAGAACGAACGGAAGCCCTCGAACATCTCGCGCGCGATGGATTTGGGCCGGATGTTCTCCTGCCCCACCCACGGGTGCCGCGCCGCGAAGGCGTTGAAGGTTGAGTAGATGAACTCGCGGTTCGGCTTGGGATACTCCAGCTTTTCCAGCTCCTCCATCCGCTGCTCGTATTGCACGCCTTCCATCTTCATCTCGGCCATCTTCTGGTCCTTCACGCGGTCGAGTTGCTTCCGCAGGATGATGTCGGGGTCTTCGAGGATGGACTCGACCACCGTGAGCAGCACGAGCGCGTAATCCTCCGCCTGCGGGTCCATGAGCGGCAGGGTCTCCAGCACGTAGAGCGAGAGCACCTGGTTCATGGAGAAATCCTCTGGCAGCTCGACGTTCACGCGGAGCTTCGCCCCCGCCGGCGTGGGCGGGATGAACTCGACGATCTTCTGCGCGACCAGCGAACGGAACAACTGCCAGGCGCGGCGACGATGGGTCTGCCTGGCCTTGGGCGTTTCGTGGCAGTCGCGGATCAATCGCTGCATCGCCGCACAGCCATCTTCCGGCCGGCTGAGCACGTTGAGCAGCATGCCGTGCGTGACCTGGAAGCGGGACGTGAGCCGCTCCGGCGGTGCAGCCATGAGACGGGCGAAGGTCTGCTTGTCCCAGTTGACGAAGTTTCTTTCGGGCGGCTGGCGCTTCACAACCTTCTTGCCGTCGCGCGCGGACTTCTCCGCCAGCTTGAGGTTTTCGATGACGTGCTCGGGGGCCTGCGCGACCACCCAGCCGAGATGGTCGAAGCCCTTGCGCCCCGCGCGTCCGCCGATCTGGTGGAAATCCCGCGCGCTGAGAATGCCGGTCTTCTGCCCGTCGAACTTGCACAGCTTGGTGAACAGCACCGTGCGGATGGGGACGTTGATGCCCACGCCCAGCGTGTCCGTGCCGCAGATGACCTTGAGCAGGCCGCGCTGGGCGAGTTGCTCGATGAGCACGCGATACTTCGGCAGCAGGCCCGCGTGATGCAGACCGATGCCGTGCCGCAGCCACTTCTTGATGTCGGGACCGTAGGGACTGCTGAACTTGAAGCCTTCCACCGCGCTGCCCAGCGCCGCCTTTTCCTCGCGGGTGCAAACGTTGAGGCTGGTGAAATCTTGCGCGCTCTGGGCCGCTTCGAGCTGCGTGAAGTGGACGACATAGACCGGGGCCTTGCCATCGGCCAGCAGCGTTTCAAGCGTCTTGGCCAGCGGCAGTTCGGAATAGGCGTGCTCCAACGGCACGGGCCGGTGCGTGGAGACGACGGTGGCCGCCGGCCGGCCCGTGAGCCGCGTGAGCTCCTGGGCGAAGAACGCCGTGTCACCCAGCGTGGCCGACATCAGGAGGAAGCGCGCCTGCGGCAGCGTGAGCAAGGGAACCTGCCACGCCACGCCGCGCTCCCGGTCCGCGTAGTAGTGGAACTCGTCCATCACGATGTCCCGGACACTGGCGCGCGCGCCCTCGCACAGGGCGATGTTCGCGAGGATTTCTGCGGTGCAGCACAGGATGGGCGCGTCGTGGTTCACCGTCGCATCGCCGGTGCTCAGGCCGACGTTGTCCGGGCCGAACTCACGGCAGAGCGCCATGAACTTCTCGTTCACCAACGCCTTGATCGGACAGGTGTAAACCGAGCGGCGACCTCGGGCCAAAGCTTGGAAATGCAAGGCCGAGGCCACGAGCGATTTCCCGGAACCGGTCGGCGTGTTCAGGATGACATTCTTGTCCTCGAACAATTCCAGGATGGCCTCCTCCTGCGCGGGGTAAAGCTCAAGCCCCCGGCCCGTGACATAATCCAGAAACCGTCCCAGCAGCACATCGCTGCTGAAGTCGTCTCCTCGCGGGAGCTGGTCGTAAAGGGTCACGGGCACAGGCAGGGAAAATCAGGCCAACAGCCGGACCCAGTCGGGTCCAAGGCCACGAGCAGTTGAACGACCTTTCACAACCGCAGGAAGGCCCGGCTCGCCTCAGGTGCCTCGGCCACCGCCACCGTGGTGGTCGAGGGGGACTGCGCGACGGCCTCGGCCAGCGAATCCAGCCGGTGGGCCGTGATCAGCTCGCCCGCCGCGAGGAGGCTGTGACCGGCCTCGCCCGGCAAGTTGGCGGCTTCCAGCACCAAATCGCCGGCATGCAAGTGGGCCAGAGATTTGTTTTTCACCACCACGGGACGACTGAACAGCGTCGCCTGAATCACCAAGTCCGGGAGCCTCAATTCCCAGCGCGCCGCTGGATTCCCCGCGGCGGGCGGCAGCGCATCGCTGCGGGCGGCGAGCGCTGGAAACACCGGCACCAGCCCCAGCAACTGCTTGACCCGCGCCATCGTGCGCGTGCCCAGCAGTAACTGAACGGACTCGGCGAGCACCCCGAGCAACTCGTGCTCCGAGTGCGCGGGCCGCTTCAGCACTGCCCGGCAGAGCACATGGGCTCCGGCCCGTTGAATGCCCAGCCGCAGATCAATCCACAACCCGTCGCGCTTGAGGTAGAGCGGCAGCACCACTGAGAAATCCGTGTGCCCACCAGCGCCGCTGGTCGGCAGCAACTGCCCCTGCCCCAGACCGGCCTCCCGCAACGCTTCCGCCAGCGCTGCCGCCATATCCACGGTGGCCGGGACCGCCGGGGCGTTTAGCACGACAGCAGGTGCCGCCACCGGGGCCGGCGCAGCCGACTGCTGGCTGGCGATTTCGCTCAGCATGTTGTGCCGCCGGATGAGCTGGTCGTAATCCGCAATCGTCTTGCGCAACTGGGCCTCGTGGTTCAAGGCCCGCTGGGCGACCCGCAGCCGGGCTTGCAACTCGATGAGGTCGCAGGGTTTGACTAGATAGTCGTCCGCGCCTGCATCGAGGCCCTTGACGATGTCCAGCTTGCTGTTTCGTGAGCTGAGCAGGATGACGTAGGTGCGGACGGGTTGCTTGATGGCGCGCAGCCTGCTGCACACCTCGGGACCGGTCATCCGCGGCATCATCCAGTCGCAGATGGCCAGCGCCGGCGCATGTGGTCCACGCAAAATATCCCAGGCCTCCAGCCCGTTCTGCACCAGGAGCGACTCATAGCCGAACCGCGAGAGGAACGCTGAGATGATCTTGCGGCTGA
>CAIPBN010000180.1 GCA_903863315.1 uncultured Verrucomicrobiota bacterium
CACAATCTTCCCCATTGGCGGCCAGAACCGTCTCTGGGTTGCCCATCCGCCGGATGGTGTTGTCCAAATCCTTGCCCCGGTGGTGGCTGAAGGAGACCGCCACATCCAGCGGGTTGCGCAGGAAGTAAAGCACCGCCCGGGTGGCTGGACCGGAAAAGAGCGGTCGGCCATCACGGGGATCAGTGAACGCCTCATGCACCTTGAAGGTGGGATCTTTCTCCCGGGCGAACACTTCCTGCACCGCAAGCCGGGTGGCGGCCAGCTCCGCTGGCGTCAGCTCGGAAGTTTCCCAGCCCAGCGCTCGTTCGTATTGCCACCGCGCGCCAAAATTACCGACCCCAAACTGGTTAATGTCCACCGGCTGCTCGCCGCCGTGCAGCAAGTTGGCAAGAAACGCGCGGAACCAAGTGTTCCCGCTCTTGGGGTAGCTCGCGAGCCAGACGATGCCTTTCATCGGCTGAAGTCGGCGATGAGTTGTTCCCCCAGCGCCTCCAGGTGGAAGCGGTCATTCTCGGGCCGGACCACGCGAACCACCGGCACGGCGGCCGCCACCCGGCTGAGGCTTTGAAAGTGGGCCTTCTGAAGGCCGAGACCGGACAGGTATTGGGCGCGATAAGTGTGCTCCAGCAGCAGCCGCACGCGATCCAGCACCGGCTGCACCGTCAGGCTGATGTCGTCGCGGAGGCGGTCGGCTTCCAGCGCGTAAACCCGCGCCAGGGGGAGCGGCTCGCGGTGGAAGGCCTCGGGAAACATCAAGGTGCGCTTCTCCATACTCGGGCGCAGGCGAGGGAGGGATTCCGCCTCGCCGCCGAGTTCCTTGACGGAATTGGGCCACAGCTTGAACTGCGGCAGTCCGGGTGCGACTTGCGGACGGCCTTGGGCATCAAAGGAGACCACCGCAATGTCATCCGCCAGCACCCGGTAGCCGCGCTGCCGGAAGTGGGCGGCCAAGGTGGACTTGCCCCGGCCTGAGTGTCCCATAAAGGCCACGGCCCCGCGCTCGGTGGCGATCACGCTGGCGTGCAACGGCAAGACCCCACGCTGGTGCAGCAGCCCACCCATGGGCGAGCAGAGCAGCAGCGCCCGCACATCGCTGTCGAGGGCGCCGGTGTCCGGCTGGACGAGGATCTCCTCGCCATCCACCGCGAGGTAGCGCGCCACCCCCGGAATCCACGCCAGCAAACGCCCGGGCGCGGCCTGAAAGCGCGCCCCGGTGAACTGGGGCTGCTCCAGTTGCGCCGGCACTTCGGCCAGGCGGAAGACCGCGTCCACGGGCGCGTCAGCGGGAGCGGTTTCCAGTTCAGGAAAGGGGATCCACGTCGCGACGGTCAGGCCATAGACGCGATGGCGATGAGGCGGAAGTTGGGCGGATGCTAAAGCCACGGGCCGCAGAAACTAGCGGCAGCGTGCGGATGGGAACAAGGGCAAATCATTGCGGGGAGCGGCATGCTAGTGTAGTGTCCCACAAATAGCTACACACTCCCCGAGGGCTTGGAGCGGCCGC
>CAIPBN010000181.1 GCA_903863315.1 uncultured Verrucomicrobiota bacterium
CAAATTGCCGCAGCCCTTCTTCGTGCTCGCCAGCCAGAACCCCATCGAACTCGAAGGCACCTACCCGCTGCCCGAAGCGCAGCTCGACCGCTTCCTCTTCCGCCTGCTCTTCAACCATGTGGATGCCGACGTGCTCGCCCGCATCATTGGCGAGCGCCGGCGCGGCGAGCTGCCCGAGCCGACGTGGCAGATGGAGAAAGGCCAGCTTGAGGAACTCTTCGCCGTGATGGACCGCATTTTCATGCCCGCGCCCGTCGCCCGCTACGTGGCCCGCCTGGTGGCCGCCACGCATCGCGGCGCGGCGGAAGCCACCGACGCGGTCAACAAATACGTCAACTACGGAGCCTCCCCGCGCGCCGCCATCGCCATCGCGGAAGCCGCCCGCGCGCACGCACTCGTCGCGGGCCGCCCCACCGCCGGCTTCGAGGACGTGAAGGCCGTCGCACCCTCCGTGTTGAACCACCGCATCCTCCTCAACTACCAGGCGCGCTTCGACCGCACCGACACCACCGCCGTCGTCGCCGAACTGCTGGGCAAGCTGGACGAGACTGGCCTGAAGCTGCCGCAGGATGTGGCCTTGGAGCCGGCAGTGTGATGCGGGATCGAGGCGTCCTCCCAGAAACTCCCGCTCCATGAACCTCCCGCAGATTCGGAGAAGCCCACAGATAGAATCTCTCCCGATCTGGCAGGCCTCCCTGAATCTGCGGGAAATGCTCAGTGGTTCATGGTCCCAATGCGTGGTTCCCCAACCGGTGGGCAGAAGCTCGGAGGTCGGTATCCACGCTCCAAGACGAACGCTTCGTGAGGCACCCGACGCATGGCCTTGATTGACCCGGACCTTATCGCGTCCGCCATCCGCGCGGCGCGGGACACGGCGTTGATGCTTTCGCCGCTGGCGCTGGTGGTCGTCGCTCTGCTGCTGCCCTACGTCTATCGCGTCCTGTTTCTCCGGGCCAAGGTGGACAAGCGCAGTTACGAGGAAGGCAAGTCCAAGACCGCGCCGATGGTGCGGCGGCTGCGGCGGCACCTGGACTTCGCCGCGCGGCACTGGCGCGAGTATGTCGCCAGCCGACGGCGGAACCTGAAGTATCGCATCGAGGTCAGCCTGCTCTACGACTTCGCCAAGGCGGCCGCGGCGTTTTATGCCAGCGACCAATGGCGGGACCACCTGCGCCGGCAGGGCGTGGCCAACCTGGTGTTCATGGATGAGGACAAGCCGCTGCGGGAGAATCTGGAGCGCAATGGCTTTTTCCAAAGCACGTTCTTCAAGGAGGGCGTGGTCAACCGGTATCTCATGCAACCGACCGCCGGCGGTTTCGGCTCCGTCCGCGTGCAGGGGGATTCCGCGCTGCTGGCCCGGGCCACCACGCTGTTCCGCGAGGCGCTGGAGGAAATCGAGCCGCAGTTTGAGGAGGGGCACATCTACCTGCCCTTCCTGACGTTGAGCCGGTGGGAACGGCTGCGCTTCCGCATCCACTCGATGATCATCACGCGCCTCTTGAGCGAGGGCATGGAGAAAGCACTGGCGCTGATGCTGAGTTACGGGCTGGTCGCGCTGTTGAAGGGCGACACCGCCAGCAGCAGCGCGGTGGACTTCGTCATGGACATCGTGGCGCTGCTGTTCATGGCCCATGTGTTCGACAGCGTGCTGAAGGACCGGTGCGGCCAGTTCAAGACGGACTGGGAAGACCGCGAACGCTACTATTACCGGCGGCAGATGCACCAGTTCATCGTCGGGCTGGACTCGGCGATGGCCCGCGAGGCGGCGCAGCGCGACAAGGCGGCGGCCAAAGTTCTGGGCATCCGCGCCAAAAATCCAAGGGGCCTCAAACGCATCGTCCGCACCCTGAAGCGGGCAAGCCGGCACCCGCACGAAACCTCGTTGCTGCTGGGGGCCGCACAGGACGTGATGGACTACGACCAAGCCGATGCTTCGCCCATCGCCCTGGTCCTGCTGAAGGAACTGGCGACGAGCTACCCGGTCGCCTACGAAAAGCTGCTTAACCGCTGGCGAACGTTTCGCCACCCGTGGGTGAATGCGGACAAGCTCGTGAAGTTTCTCCTGAGTGACGCACCGCTGGCGGCCGTCGCGGCCAAGAATTCCCGCGCCTTGCCGGACCGGGAAAACCCTGTGGAGTGGCACCGGGCCGTCCACGCGCTGCAACACGATTTCCCGGCGGACGTGGACGAAGCGCGGGTCGCGCACGTCGTTGAATGCCTCGCGTTGCCAGCGCTCACGCCGAGCCAGCGACGGGCACTGCTGCTTGCCTTCTTCCTTGGTGGACTGCTCTGGCGGCTGCGGCAGATTGACCCGCAAAACCCCCTCGGCCGCCGGCGGGACGCGCGGCTCTACCACGCGACGCTGACCTTCACGCTGCCGGCCTTGGAGTGCATGAAGGCGCGACACGCGGCCGGGGAGTGCGACTACGGATTGCCACCCGCCGAGTTCGCCAACCTGATGAGCCGCATCAAATCCGCCCTGCCGCTGCCGGCGGGGCATCAGTTGCGTTTGAAGCTGGGTGACGGCCAGGGCGTAGCGCCGGCGCTGGCGGAAATCCAGCGCGCGGTGGCGGTCAAGAAACACCCGGCCATGTCCATCCATGAGGACCTGCCCACCCGGCATCTGCGGGAATGGCTGGACGCCCGCTCCGGCGACCAACGCACCTTTGGCGTGCTGGCCGGGGCCATCCACGAAGCCACGCGCACGGGACTGGCGGCGAAGCTGAACAAACAGGCGCGCGCCGGCACCGACAGTCTGCTGGTGGAGCAGCAGGCGTTCGACCTGCATTACAATCCGCAACGTGCCGCACTCCTGCGGCGGCAACTGGCACGGCGCGGTGTTGATGGCCAGCCGAACGAGTCAGTGCTCGCCCTACTGGGCTTCTGGGGTGGCGAGGACGTGAAGCCCGCGCCGCTGGGGCAGATCCCCATCCGCCTGACGTTCCTTGATTTACAACCAGTCGTGGACTACGTCCTTGACCACCGGGACGACTACGACACGCTGGAGGAGATCACGCATCAAGCACTGGTGGATTTTTACGTGGCAGCGCGCATGGCCGCGAGCGTCCACGAACTGCCGGACGTGCTGACCCGGCCCGCCGAAGGTGATGACGCCGGCGGGTCCATCGCCCGGCAGATGGCGGTGATCCGCTCGCTGCGGGCCAAAGTCATCGTGGACCAGGAGCCACTGTTTCTCCTGTTGCAAGAGGCGGCGCACCAGTTGGAAATCATCTTCGACCCGCTGCACGCCAGCCTCGACAACCTGCTCGGCCAGGCCGCCTTGCATGGCCCCGCGCTGGTCGAGGCCACGCGCCAGAACTTGTATCGCCGGCAGGACGCTGGCCTGGCCTTGCTGATTCCGCTAACCTGCCTGGCGGAACGGCAGGGTGCGTTCGCCGGAAGCACGGACGCATATTGGTCAGCCTGCGAGGCGGCTTCGGATCGCGAGCAGTTCCTCCGCCAATTCGATGTGCGCGACCAGGCGCACGCGGACGCGCTCATCCGGGCGCGCATACTCCTGCACCAGTTCGAGGCGCTGCGCAGCCTCGTCTCCATCCACGCCGCAGGGGAGCGGACGGCCTTCGCCTCGTTCGACACGTTGGCGGGCGACGCGGACCAACTGCGCATCGGGGCGGCGACGGTGATGACGATGATAGACCAGAGCGGACTGCGCACCGACGGGCGCTTCCGCGCAGTGCGCGAAGTCCTCGCCGTGGCGATGACGCGGCAGGGCTACTGCAACCGGGGCAATCTCAGCGACCTCGTGCGCGTGACCCTGAAGCTACGGGACAGCGCGGGCAACACGATGTTCCTGACGCGCGGCACACTGTCACCAACACGCACTGCCGCCGTTCTCGCCCCGGATTTGCACGCCGCAGTCGTGGCACGGAAGCCGGCGGGCCGAGCGGCCCGAACCGACGTGTAGCTTGGCTGAAAGGGGGCCGTCGCCGCGTCCGTCCGCACGTGAGCCGGATGAATCAGAGCACCTTGAGCACGATGGCGGTCACATCATCCTGCTGTTCCGCTCCCCGGCAAAACTCCCGGACGGCGAAGTAGAGCGCCTCGACAATCTCGTTGGCCGGGCGCTCCCGGTTGGCCCGCAGGACAGCAAGCATCCGCTCCGTGCCGAACAGCTCCTCATCCGGAGCCATGGCTTCCTCGATGCCGTCGGTCAGCAACAACGCGACTTCTCCGGACGCCAGTTGCAGCGGGGGCTGGCTGCGATACTCAGTGTTTGGGCGCATCCCCAGCGGCACACCGGTCCGGCGAAGTTCCAACCGCACGGTCCCATCCGATGCCAGCAGATAGCCGGGGGGATGCCCGGCGCTGACATAAGTAAGCTGCCGATGGATCACATCCAACCGACCGAGGAACAGCGTGACGAAACGCTCCGAGCCAATGTCCTCCGCCAGCGCGATGTTGGTGCGGGTGATCACCTCGCCCGGGTCCGCACGATTGAGGGCCGCAATGCGGACATAGGCCCGCGTCTCGGCCATCAGGAGCGCGGGGCCGATACCATGACCAGTCACGTCGCCGACCACCAGGCCCAGCCCGTTGTCCGCCATGGGAATGAAGTCGAAATAGTCACCGCCCGCCGCGGCCGCCGGGTAGGACGCGCCGGCGATGTCGAAGCCGGGCAGATTGGGCGAGGCCTTGGGAAAAAGGTGCTGCTGGATCTCACGCGCAACGCGAAACTGTTCCGCGTGCTCCAGCAGCTTGCGGCGGTTCCGCTCGCGTTCCGTGATGTCGCGGATGAAGGCGACGAAGTTGCGCTGCGCCCCGAGCTCCATGTCGTTGAACACGAGCTCGATCAGGACCTCGGTGCCATCCTTCTTGAGACCAGTGGTTTCGAGCGTGCGCCGTTGAGCCAAGCTGACGACTTGGCCGGATCTTTGAAACGTGGTGTCCGAAGTCGCGCGCAGCTTGACGGGCAGGAGCATGGCGAAGTTCTGCCCCACCAACTCCGCGGGCGTAAATCCGAAGATCGTTTGCACGGCGGGGTTCGCGAACAGAATGGAGCTGCGCGCGTCCATGAGCAGGATGGCGTCAGTCGCCGTCTCCCACAGGAGGCGATAGCGCTGCTCGCTCTCGCGCACCTCGTTTTCGGCCTTGCGGCGCGCGTGGCGGACGGCGGCGTCCCGCAGTTCGCGCTCCACCGCCGGGACCAGCCGCGCGAGATTGCCCTTCATCAGGTAATCGCTCGCCCCCGACTTCATCGCCGCCACCGCCACATCCTCGCCAATGCCGCCCGAGACGATGATGAAGGGGATGTCGAGCTGGGTGGCCTGGAGCAGTTGCAGCGCGAGCGTGGCGTTGAAGCCGGGCAGGTTGTAGTCGGAAAGCACCAGATCCCATTCCTTGCCGGCCAGCGCCGCCCCCATCGCATCCGCGGTCTGCACCCGCTCGTAGATGGTTTCGTAACCGCCCCGGTTCAGCAGGCGGATCAGCATCTTGGCGTCGAACTCGGAGTCCTCCACCACGAGGACGCGCAAGGGCTTTTTCATGGCGGAAAGGATAAACGAAGTTCAGCCGTGCAACAACTCCCGCACCTTCGCGGCAAGATCCGCCTCCCGCATGAGCGACTCGCCCACGAGGATGGCCCGCGCGCCCGCGCGCTTGAGCCGAAGCACATCCGCGCGCGTGTGGATGCCGCTCTCGGCCACCAGCAGCGAACCATGCCGCGTGCCGGGCCCCGAGAAGAGCCGCGTGGCGATGCGCTCGGTGGTGGCCATGTCCACGGTGAACGTCTTCAAATCACGGTTGTTCACGCCGATGAGTTGTGCCCCGGCGGCGAGCGCACGCTCCAGCTCGCGCTCGTCGTGCACCTCCACCAACGCAGCCAGACCGGCATCCGTGGCAAGCTGATGGAATTCGCGGAGCTGACGGTCATCGAGAATCGCGACGATGAGGAGGATTGCGTCCGCACCCCACTGGACGGCCTCGCGGATTTGCCGGGCATCAATGATGAAGTCCTTGCGCAGCAGCGGCAGGTCCACCACGGCACGAATGGCGGCGAGGTAGTCGAGCGAGCCTTGGAAGAACTTCTCGTCGGTGAGCACCGAGAGGCAGCTCGCGCCGGCAGCTTGATACTCCAAGGCAATCTTCACGGAATCGAAGTCCGCGCGAATGACGCCCTTGGATGGCGAGGCTTTCTTCACCTCGGCGATAAGAGCCACGTCGCCGGAGCGGGGCTGGCGAAGGGCACCGAAGAAGTCACGCAGGCCGCGTTGCCTCAGCATCGCGCGCAACTCAGTAGCCGTCACCGGCTCGTGCGGGAGCTTGGCAATTTCGAGCCGCTTCTGGGCGACGATGGTGTCGAGGATGGTAGCCAAGCGAAGTGTTCAGTAATCAGTTTTCAGTATTCAGTAGCCAGTGTTCAGTGAGCCGTCGAGCCACGTTCGCGACTGAATACTACTTACTCTTCCTCATCGGGCACTCCCTGCATCCGCTTTGCCGGACAGCCCGCGCGGAGCCAGCCATTCACGTAGTCGTCCAACGCGCCGTCCATGACCGCCTGCACGTTGCTCGTCTGCACGCCGGTGCGGAGATCCTTCACCATGCGGTAGGGTTGGAAGACATAACTGCGAATCTGCTGGCCGAAGCCGATCGCGCCCTTCTCGCCGTAGAAGCGCTCCATCTCGGACTTCTGCTGGTCCTCGCGCAACGCGTAGAGCTTGGCCAGCAGCATCTTCATGCACGTCGCGCGGTTCTGGTGCTGCGAGCGCTGGCCCTGCGAGGCGACGATGATGCCCGTGGGAACGTGCGTGATGCGGACGGCGGTCTCGACCTTGTTCACGTTCTGTCCGCCTTTGCCGCCGGAGCGGAACGTGTCCACTTGCAGATCCACCGGGTTGATGGTGATTTCACCCGCCTCCTCGATCTCCGCGATCACGTCCACGCTGGCGAAGCTCGTGTGTCGGCGCTGGTTGGAATCGAAAGGAGAGATGCGCACGAGGCGGTGCACCCCGCGCTCAGCCTTGGCGAAGCCATACGCGTTCTCCCCTTCTATGGTCAGGGTGACGCTCTTGATGCCCGCGACTTCGCCGGGAAGAATGTCTGTCACCTCCGCCTTCCAGCCCCGGACTTCCGCCCAGCGCTGATACATGCGCAGCAGCATGTTCGCCCAGTCCTGCGCCTCGGTGCCGCCGGCCCCGGCATTGATGCTGAGAATGCAGCCGTTCTTGTCGTGCGGCCCGGTGAGGAGGAAGCGCAGTTCAAGCGCATCGACCTCCTTGGTGAACCGTTCCATGTCCCGGGCTACTTCCGCCAGACTGGGCGGCTGGGCTTCGACTGGCTCCGCCTCGCCCAGCTCGACCATGACGCGCAGATCGTCCAACTGCTTCTCGGCGGCGACCAGCGGCTCGACCTTCTTGCGAAGCTGGTTGGCCTCGTCGATGGCCTTCTGCGCCTGCTCCCGGTTGTTCCAGAAATCATCCTGCGCCATCAGGGAGTCGAGCTCCGCTAGGCGCTTGTTGGCACCCGGCACGTCAAAGAAACCTCCGTGTCTGGGCAAGCTTCTCTGCCGTGGCAATCAGTTGGGCCTTCACCGTGTCGAACATAAGGGCGCGAATTTAAGGGGAAACCGCCGATTGCCCAGCAGAAATTGCCGGACGGAAGCTTTTGTTGGCGGCCACGGCCGCAGCGTCTAGTCTGTCCACGAATCATGCGCGCCCGTCCGCTCATCCGCATTGTGCAGCTAGGCATCAAGAGCCTGCTGCTGCACAAGATGCGCTCCGGCCTGACCATGCTGGGGATCATCTTCGGCGTGTGCTCGGTCATCGCCATGCTGGCGATTGGCGAGGGCGCCAGCTACGAGGCGCAGGAGGCCATCAAGAAGCTCGGATCCAGCAACATCATCATCCGCAGCATCAAGCCCGCGCAGGATTCCAAAGCCGGCACGACGGGCCGGAGTTACGTCAACGAATACGGCATCACCTACGCGGATGTCACCCGGCTGGAAAGCACCATCCCGGGCATCAAGCGCGTCCTGCCCATGCGCATCATCCGGGACGAGGTGCGCTTCAACAACCTCGTGCAGCAGGCGCAGATCATCGGCACGCATCCCATTTACGCGGAGATGAGCAACATCGAACTCGTGCGCGGCCACTTCCTCACCGAGACTGACGAGTTGCACCACAACAACGTCTGCGTGCTCACCGTGAGCCTGGCGGAAAATCTCTTCCCCTATCAGGACCCGCTTCAGGAGGAGATCAAGATCGGCGCCGACTACCTCACCGTCATCGGTCTGGTGCGTGAGCGCAGCACTGCCGAGAAGCGCCCGCAGTCCGGCCAGATGGAGGGCCAGCCGCTGGACAACAACCTCTACGTGCCGCTCTCCACCACCAAGAGCCGGTTCGGCGAAACCATCTTCAAGCGCAGTGCCGGCTCCTTCGAGGCGGAGAAGGTCCAGCTGCACCAGGTCACCGTGCAGTTTCATTCCGTGGAGGATGTGGAGGCGGCTGTGCCGATGATCCGCACGCTGCTCAAGCGCTTTCACCAGAAGAGCGATTACGAGCTCATCGTGCCGCTGGAGCTACTGCGTCAGGCGGAACAGACCAAGCGCATCTTCAACATCGTCCTCGGCTCCATCGCCGCCATCTCGCTGGTGGTCGGCGGCATTGGCATCATGAACATCATGCTGGCCACCGTCACCGAGCGGACGCGCGAAATCGGCATCCGCCGCGCGCTCGGGGCCAAGAAGCAGGACATCATCACGCAGTTCCTGGTGGAGACCGTGGTGCTCTCGGTGGGTGGCGGCCTGATCGGCGTGGCGGTGGGCGTCACGACGCCAATGCTGGTTTCACAGCTCACCGACATGAAGACCATCGTCACGCCGATGTCCGTGCTGATTTCCTTCGGCATCTCCGGCGCGGTCGGCGTGGTCTTCGGCATCTATCCGGCCTCGCGGGCGGCAGCGCTCGATCCCATCGAGGCACTGCGGCACGAGTAACTGCCCTGCGATCACGCTGCGGACTTGCGCAACGCCTTCGCCAACTGCTTGGCCCGAGTGACCCAGGACTGCTCCTGACGACGCTGGTAATCCGGGGCCACCTTGTCATCCGCCACCACCTCCTCGGCGAGTTCCCGGGCCCGCTCCGTCTGGCCCCTAGCCGCCAGCAGCTCCGCCAGTTGCACACGGGCGCGCGCATGCGAGTGCTGGCTGATCACCTGTTCCCAGGTCGCGATGGCCGCATCCCCCTGCCCCAGCGCGGCCTGCG
>CAIPBN010000182.1 GCA_903863315.1 uncultured Verrucomicrobiota bacterium
GATTTCTCCTTCGCTGGCCTCGACTATCTGGATTGCTCCGTAAAGAACATCATGAGTGAACTGGGCCATATCCTCGAATTTCGGCGTCTTAACCATCCGAGTGAAGCCGACCATGTCCACTAAAAGCGCAAATCCGCGTGCGCGATTTGGATGGCTAAAGTGAATTGGCATTCGCTTGGCGTTTATTCGATACGCGACACAACCTGCCCTGTCAGTTCGGTGATTTCTTTGGCCAGCCGCGCTGCCTGATCTTCCAAGCCAGCGCTTTCCTTCGCGAGCACCTTTGCACGCTCTTTGGCGAGTGCATCAAGTCGGCCCGGCTCCTTCTCACTCAGCCGGCACAGCTCATAATCCGGGCTTTCTAGCAGGCGCTCCAACGACTCGATGGCCGTGAAGATTTCCAGTTGCAGTGCTTCGTGGAGCCGCCGCAACTGCTCCAACTCCGCGTCGTCGTTGAGATCTAGGCTCGTCCAGCCTTGGCGCAGTATGAAGCCGTGCGGGTCATCTGCGATTTCCTTCAGCCTGGTGATGTCGCCGTTGTCCTTGGCGTGGTTGATAGCACTGGTCAACTTCTCGTAGGTGGCCTGCTTGTCCGGTTCGTGGGCGAAACGGTCGGGGTGATACAGTTTGACCAGCTTCTTCCATAGCCGGCCCAACTCCTCTTCTTCCGTTGCCGTCATTTCCTTCTGTCCAGCCACTGCTGCGGCTGTTTCTTCGTAGTCCGCATTAGACTGTGCTTTTGCTTCCTCGTAGCTCTTCTCGGCTTGATGCGCCTCCTCTTCGCCGCCGTGCATCAGCAAGTCGAGATACTGCTTCCGGTAGTTCAGAATCAGCCGCAGCCGATCGCGTCGTTGGTAGTGCTCGCACAACTGCCGGAAAAGCACCGCTTGCATGGCAACCACACGGGATTTCTCCATGACGAAGCTCACCTCCAACTCCGCCAGCCTAGCCCGTGCACCGGACACCAGCTCCCGCAACCGCTCCAATTCTGGATTGAGGTAAATGACCAGCCCTGCAAACTCCGTCGCCGGTGATATCTGATCGGCGTTACCCGCGATGGCAGTCTCGCGGGTAGCGATGACAGTAGCATTGGTTCCCGTTTCTGATCTCGCCGCCAGTTGCCTCAGATACCAGCGACCCATGGTCGCGCTGCGGGCGTTGGTGGAACCCGCCAACCAGTCCAGCCAGCGCCGCAATTCCGCATCCTGACGTGCTTCCTGAACCAAACGCCCCTTGTGCTTTCCAAAGGCAATCCGGGATGGAAACCATTCCTCCGCCGCATACGCCACCAGCTTGTCCCAAGAATCTAAACCCCGAAGCTCGGCGACCGGACGAAGCACTTGAGCGAAGAGGTCCGCGACCGTTTGCACGTCACCCAGTGCGGTGTGAGCGCCGCGCTCAGGCAGACGGTAATATTGCCGCAGGGTTTGTAGCTTGCAGTTTCCGGCGGGCACCGGGTCGAGGAGCCGCTGTGCCAGGCGCAGGGCACACAAACCCGGTCTGCCAATAGGCGCGATGCACAGCCGCCCCCACTCGGGTTCCAGCACCTCGGTCAGGTCGTATTCCAAGTTGAACGCAACCAGCGGTAGTTTGCCCACGTAGTCGGCAAACGCCCGATAGGCCTGTTGGGCTGGCTCACCGTCTCGCTCCAGGATCTCACGCGTGTAACCGTGAACTCGGGAAGCCGCAGCGGGAATGTCCTTGTTCTGGTTCAGCAGTTTGCGGAACGCTTCGCCCTCAGGCTGCCAGCCACGCATCCGCTGCGCGGCCAACTCCACCACAAATATCGGCGCGTTCAGGCCGGTAGTCTCGGTGTCGAACAACACCCAGAGCGCATCCCCATCGGACGCTTGCGGTTCACAGGTGCTTGCGCTTCGAGTGCTCTGCATAGAGTCGTTGACTTTCAATGAGTTCGGCAGGTGACAGTAAAGCAGATAGAACGGCCAAATCGTTTTTGGCTAAGGCTGAATTTTGTTCCGCAGCCAATTTGAACCACATCCAAGCTGCCGTAACATCTTTCGGAACCCCCTTTCCTTTCTCGTAGCAACGCCCCAGCTCCCATTGAGCGAGCCTGCTCCCTTGCTCGGCGGCCTTGCGATACCAGTGGGCAGCCTGCGCATAGTTTAGGGGCAGGCCTTGGCCGCTAGCGTAGCAATCGCCCAGCATCGACTGTCCTGCCACGTCTCCCTGTTCAGCGGCCAAGCGATACCAATAGACGGCCTCAGTGTAGCCTTGTGGCACGCCTTGGCCGTTGGCGTAGCATTCTCCCAAACTCCATTGGCCTACCGCGTTTCCTTGCTCGGCAGCTTGGCGATACCAACGAACGGCCTGAGTGTAATCTTGCGGCACGCCTTGGCCGTTGGCGTAGCAGTCCCCCAATTTCCACTGCCCTGACACGTTACCTTGCTCGGCAGCCTTGCGGAACCAATGGACGGCCTGGGTGTAGTCCTGCGGCACCCCTTGGCCGTTGGCGTAGCAGTCTCCCAGCTTCCACAGGCCCATTTTGATGCTCTGCTCGGCGGCCCGGCGATACCACCGGGCGGCCTGAGTGTAGTCCTGTGGCACGCCTTGGCCGTTGGCATAGCATTCGCCGAGCATGAATTGTGCAAACGCGTGGCCCAGTTCGGCCGCCTTGCAGAACCATCTCGCTGCTTCGGCATGGTCTTGCACAACGCCGCAACCATCTTGGTAAGCAACAGCCTTCAGATAGAAATCTCCGGCATTCTCGACGGGCGCAATCGCCAAGACATCCGACACCATACTTGCCAAAATACGCCTCGCGCCAGGCTGCGCTTTCTCAACCGCCCCCGGAGGCCTCGGCACCAGCGCGAAGTTGTTCGGCTCACTCATGCAAAATCGGTGAGCAGAATCCTCGTAACAAGCCTCCCCTTAGCAAGGCATTTCTACCGTGTAGTCCCGCTGCCGCAACGTCTCGGCACCAGAGACAGCAATACTGCGGCTTCCGCTGGTGGAACAAGGGCGGCAGCTCGCGCAAGCGCAACAACCACTTCAACCCGCGCCGCCGTGGCGAGCCTCTACCCGACCGTCGAGGAAGCCCGCATCACCTGCGCCATCGTGGACGCCGCCGCCAAGGTGCGCGACCTGAACTTCAAATACATGGCGGAGGGCGCCACCGTCACCGCCCGCTTCGGCCCCGATGGCATCACCACTTGCGACCCAAACCGCGCGAACGAAGGTGTGGACAAGGTGTTTCAGCGGATTTACGA
>CAIPBN010000183.1 GCA_903863315.1 uncultured Verrucomicrobiota bacterium
ATCCCACAGTGCACGCGGATCACCGGCCGGATACTGCATACCGGTGTCGCTGGGGCGCATGGCTTCCACGTGGCCATCCACAAAACCGCACGGGGCGCGCTGGTTGTGACGGCCGACGAGGCGGGTGGGCTCCGTGGTGTAAGTCGGTGCGTCCGTGGGGGGACGGAAATAGACCGCCGCCCAAGCGATTTTCTCCAGCCACCGGTCGGGGTTGGGCTCGGCCGGGTTGCTGATCTGCGCGGCGTCGGAGATGAAAAGCGATGCGGCGGGCTTGGCCACGTCGGTCTCACGAATCGGGGGCCGGGGTCCGCCCGGCGCGCCGACGAGCACGCCAAATTCCGCGTGACACATGGCGATGCCCAAGAAATTAACAATGCTGGCTGAACCACCGGCTGCCTGAACGGCGGGCTGAGTGAGGCCGGGGCAGTTGAATGACTTTGGATTGCCGGGGATGTAGCGGGAAAGCTTGTCCGGCCACCAAATCACGCCGGCATTGGGCACCAAGCTCTCTGCCAGCGTGGGTTCTCCCGCTTCCGCCGGGCTGCGGGGGTTGCGCCAGAGGAAGACAAAGCGGTTGTCATGATCGTCGATATACAGCTTCTGGGCCACGCAGATTTGGCGGTTGTTGTTCAGGCACTCGATGGCTTTGCCTTTCGCTTTGGCCTTCGCCAACGCCGGCAGCAGCATGCCGGCGAGAATGGCGATGATGGCGATGACCACGAGGAGTTCGATCAGGGTAAACCCCGACCGTGATGGAGCTGGACGCGTGGTCATCGGATTGCAGTGATTCGCAGCCAGACTGGACTCGGGCATCGGTTTCGCAAGCCGTTTTTCGGGTGTCAGCGCGAAGCGATTGCACCCAGCCGCAACCGGTCTCGCTGGGGAATCCGCTTGGCAGTGCCGGGGGCGTTTGTTTCACTCGCGCCGCATGAAACCACGCGTTTTCCTCCCTTGGCTGGCTTTGGTGATCTGCTTCACCAGGCTGGTGGCGGGCGCGGCGGAATCTGGCGGTCGCTACGAGGTCAAGCTCCTGTCCAAGGACGGCACCCAGGCATTTGATTTCAACACCGGCGTGGTCAAGGCCCAGGGCGGGGTGCTGGTGCGCTATGAGAATGAACAGGGCAAGGCCGCTGAACTCACCGCGCAGCAGGTTTCGCTGAACCAACGGACGGGCGACGTGCAGGCGGAGGGCTCGGTCTTCCTCCGGGGTGAGGGCCAAATCTGGCGCGGCGAGCAACTGGCCTACAATTTCAAGTCCAAGGTCATCAAGGCCGAGGAGTTTAGGAGCGGGGCCGCGCCGTTGTTCCTCGGCGGCTTCTCCCTCCAGGCGGCGACCACGAACAACCTCTACACTGCCACCAACACGTTTTTCACCACGGACGACGTGGCCAACCCCAGCTACCGCGTGCGCTGCCGTTCGCTGGTCATCGTCCCGGGGGAACGCTTCGAGGCGCACGAAGCCACCCTCTATCTGGGCGATGTGCCGGTGATGTATTGGCCGAAATACACGCGGTCCCTCAAGACGCACGAGGACTACTGGGTGCTCACGCCCGGCTATCGCAGCCTCTACGGACCTTATGCGTTAGGCACCTACCATCGCGCCTTCACGACGAATTTCGCCGTGGACCTGCACCTGGACTATCGCCAGCTCCGTGGCGTGGGCGTGGGACCGGACTTCAACTACGACGCGGGCCGCTGGGGACAGGGCTCGCTGAAGCTCTACTACACGCACGACGACCGCGCCGGCACCAACGGCGTGGGTGGCCCGATCAACAACGATCGCCATCGCCTTAGCTTTTCCCATCGCGTGGAAATCCGCACCAACCTGACCGTCAAGGCCGTGGTGCGCGAGCAGAGTGACGCCTTCCTGATCCGCGATTTCATCGAGCAGGAGTATCGGCAGAACATCCAGCCCAACTCCTTCTTGGAGGTGAACCAGCTCTGGTCCAACTGGAGCCTGAACCTGCTGGTCCAGCCCCGCATCAACGACTTCTTCGAGACCGTCGAGCGGCTCCCGGACGTGAAGCTCACCGGCTTCCGCCAGCAAATCGGGGTGACGCCGCTTTACTACGAGAGCGAGAGCACGGCGGGCTACTACAAGCACGAGTTTGCGGACAACATTTTCCCCAGCTTCGCGGCCTCACGGGCGGACACATATCATCAGGTCGTCCTGCCGCAGAACTTCTTTGGCTGGTTGAACGTCACACCGCGCGTGGGCGGCCGGCTCACCCACTATGGCGAGTCGGAAGGCCGGGGCGCGGCCACCACCGAGGCCAACCGCGGCGTCTTCAACACCGGCGTGGAAATCACCACCAAGCTCCATCGCACGTTGCCAAACAAGGATCTCCCGCTGTTTCAAGGCAAGGGCCTGCGCCACATTCTCGAGCCCAGCATCAACTACGCCTACGTGCCCTCGCCCAATCGCCTGCCTACCACGCTGCCGCAGTTCGATTACGAGGTGCCCACGCTGCGCCTGCTGCCCATCGAGTTCCCCGACTACAACGCCATCGACGCCGTGGACAGCCAGAACGTCTTCCGCTTCAGCGTGCGGAACCTCCTCCAGACCAAGC
>CAIPBN010000184.1 GCA_903863315.1 uncultured Verrucomicrobiota bacterium
CAGGACCAGGATCTTTTCCGCGGTATAGGGTTTGGCCAGAAAGCCTTTGATGCCCATCGCCTTCATGTCTTCCAGCTTAACGTCCTGATCCACGCCGCTGGTGGCAATGACCCTGATGTCGGGGTCAAGTTTTCGCAGCACACGCATCATGGCGGCACCGTCCATGACGGGCATCATCACGTCGGTGAGCACGGCCTTGATGCGCTCCCGGTTCTGGGCGAAAACCGCCAGTGCCTCCACTCCGTCACTGCTGGTCACCACCTCGTAGCCGTTGGTCTCCAGCAGGCCTCGCGCGGCGTTCAGGATGCTGGTCTCGTCATCCACCACCAAAATGGTCTCGCCCTGGCCGCGCGGGAGGGGCTTGGCTTCGTTGCGCGCCTCGACCTTGGCGTTCGGAGTGGCGGGGAAGAAGACGGAGAACGTGGTGCCTTTGCCTGCCTCGCTGGTCACGTTCAGGAATCCCCCGTGGCTCTTGGCGATGCCAAGGACCGTGGAAAGGCCCAGTCCGGTGCCTTTGCCATGCTCCTTGGTGGTGAAAAACGGGTCAAAGATCTTGTCCAGGATTTCGGGCGGGATGCCCGTGCCGGTGTCCGTCACGCGAAGAATGACGTATTGCCCCGGTTTTGCGTCGGCATCAAAGCTGGCGTAGTGCTCGTCGAGCTCGGCGTTCTCCGCGGCGATGGTGATGGTGCCGCCGTTGGGCATCGCATCGCGCGCGTTGATGCAGAGATTGAGGAGCACCTGGTGAACGTGGGTCGGGTCGCCGATGGCCGGCCAGAGATCGCGGCTGGACTTGGAATGGACGGTGATGTTCTTGGGGAAAGTCTCCTTCACGATCTTGGCCATCTCGTCCGCCATGTGGCGGAGGCTCACCACCACGCGCTCACCTTCCATGCCGCGCGCGAAAGCGAGGAGTTGTTTGACGATGTCCGCCCCGCGCTGGGCGCTGACCTCGATGTTCTGGATGAGTGTGGCCGTTTCCTTGGGTGGCAACCCGTGACGGAGCAGGGGAGCCGACATCATGATGGGGGCCAGGATATTGTTCAGATCGTGCGCCACGCCGCCGGCGAGGGTGCCGATGCTCTCCATGCGCTGGGAGCGGAGGAACTGGCTTTCGAGCTTTTTCTTTTCGGTGATGTCGGTGTTGATGGCCAGGACGGCGGTGGGATGCTCCTCCTCGTCGCGCACCAAGGTCCAGCGGGCGTTGACAGCGATCTCCTGTCCGCTCTTGGTCAGTTGGCGGATTTCACCGCTCCAAACGCCCTTGGCCAGCAGTTCCTGCTGGGCGGTGTTGAAAGCCGCCGGGTCGCGATAGAGCAGCTCCGGCACCTGGCGGCCTTGGATTTCCTCGGATGACCACCCGTAAAGCCGTTCCGCGCCCTTGTTCCAAAAGGTGATCCAGTGTCCCAAGTCCCGGACGATGATGGCGTCCTGGGCCAGATCGATCAGGTTCGCCTGCTGTAGGATCTTCCGATCAGCCTTCTTCCGCTCGGTGATGTCGCGAAAGCTCCAGACCCGGCCCACAATCTGTTCGCCGACCCGCTGCGGTTGCGAGTAGCGCTCGAATATCCGGCCATCCACGAATTCGACCAGATCGTAGCTGGCAGCGTCCGAGGTCGCGGCCAGCTCGCGGAATCGGCGGGTGAAGCCATCCGGATCCTTGATCAGCCAAAGGACTCCGTTGAGCAGCTCTTGATATTGCTTCGCCTCGATCTGGGAAGCGGAGAGATTCCAAATCTGCAGAAACCTCTTGTTGAAGCCGGCAATCTGCCCGGCCGGGTCAATCACCATGATTCCGTCGGCGGTGGAATCCAGAGTGGCCTGGGTCAACGCCAGCGAGCGATGGAGCTGGGCGGTGCGTTCACCGACCAGCAACTCCAGGCCGCGGACTTGAGAGCGGACCTGGCGGGCGAGCGACCACTTCTCAGTGAGCGCCAGAGCGATCTGGCTTACCTCCACATTGTCGAACGGCTTTTTGAGAATCAGCAACTGGTCGCTGCGTCCCAGCCGGCTCACCATCTCCTCCCACGAATAGTCTGAGTAGGCGGTGCAGATCACGCACTGCAGATCCTTATCCGCCTGCCACAACCGGCTGATGGTTTCGATGCCATCCCAACCCGGCGGCATGCGGACATCCACAAACGCCAGGCTGTAAGGCTGGTTGCTCAGAATGGATTTGGACACCAAAGCGAGCCCGTCCTGGCCCTGATAAGCGGAATCAACGTCGTATTGCGCCTGATTGTCCTGTGGCATTTGTTCGCCAAACAGGGCCGCTTCCGCCGCGCTCAAGTCTGCCACGTTGGCCGACGTCGGGCAAAGGATCTTCCGAAAGTCGTCGTGGATGGCGCGATTATCGTCGATGACGAGGATGCGGTGCATGCGGGCAGATCCTAGGATTTGGGGGCCGGAGTATTGATCGGCACTTCAAGTGTGAAAGTCGCCCCCTTGCCCGCCCCCTCACTATGGGCGACCAACTGCCCGCCCATCTCCTTGGCCGCGAGCGCCCCGTGGTGCAGGCCAAAGCCATGACCTTGCGGTTTGGTGGTGAACCCATGCTGGAAGAGCCGGGCCATGTTCTCCGGCGTGATGCCCGTCCCCGTGTCGGTGACGGAGATCTGGACGGTTTCGTGGCCAGTGAGGGCGACGCGCACGGTGAGAGTCTTGTCCCTGACCTCCTCCTTGTCGAGCGCGTGCTTGGCGTTGGTGAGCAGGTTGACGAGAG
>CAIPBN010000185.1 GCA_903863315.1 uncultured Verrucomicrobiota bacterium
ACACCTCGGTTCATCCTTCATCATTCGCACCTCATCATTCCCTCCTATGCTAAACACCACCCTCGACTTCACCGCGCCCGGCAAACAGCAGGGCTTCCTCCAGGTCCCCTGGTCCCACAACCTCGGCGGCTGGGCGAATATCTTCATCCCTTGCACCATCGTCGCGCGCGGCACGGGACCGACCGTCCTCATTCTCGCCGGCAACCACGGCGACGAATATCAGGGGCAGATCGCCATCATGAAGCTCGCGCGTGAGCTGACGCCCGAAATGGTCAACGGACGCATCATTCTCATCCCCTCGCTCAACTTCCCCGCCGCACGCGCCGCCACCCGCCTCTCGCCCGTGGACGGCATGAATATGAACCGCGCCTTCCCCGGCCAGCCCGAGGGCGCTGTCACCAGCCAGATTGCGCACTACCTCACCACCATCCTCTTCCCCATGAGCGACGTGGTCATCGACATCCACTCCGGCGGTCGCAGCATGGAGTTCGTCCCGTGCTCGACCATGCACCTCGTCGCCGACCGCGCCCAGCGCCGCACCATGCTCGACGCCATGCTCGCGTGGAACTCGGACTTCGCCTTCCTCTACGCGGACATCGCGGGCACGGGCCTGCTGCCGGTCGAGGCGGAGAATCAGGGCAAGCTCGTCGTCACCACGGAAATGGGCGGCGGCGAATGCATCCCCGCCGACGTGCACCGCATCACGCAGAGCGGCCTGCGCAACGTCCTCGTCCACCTCGGCGCGCTGAAAGGCCGCGAGCAGACGCGCGCCAAGCTCGGCCTGCCGCCCGTCATCCTCACGCAGGCGCTGCACCGTGAGGACTACCTGCTCGCGCCCGAGTCCGGCATCTTCGAAATCTGCCTCGACCTCGGCGCGAAGGTGAAGCGCGGCCAGACCGTCGGCTACATCCACCACCTCGAACGCCCCGACCGCGCCCCCGAGCCGCTCGTCGCACAATCCAGCGGTTTCCTCATCACCATCCGCGCCCCCTGCCTCACCCAGCAAGGCGACTGCGTGGCCGTCATCGCCCAGCAGGTGAGCGAGCAGGAGGTGATGAAGGCGTGAGCGAAGACCTTACGTCCCTCCGCTCACACCGTAGCTGGAGACTTCAATCTTCCCGCTCGTCGTTCGCATTCGAGGAATTCCGACGGTTGCATCAACGGAAGCCCGTAGAAGTGGCTGCCGAGAAGTCCGGCAAAATCATCCCGGTCCAAGGTTAGCAAGACTTGCGACGACGCGAGCGCAGTCAGCAAAACCGGACGGTCCTTGCTCACGGGGAAGACGACTGCCTGATTGATGCTTACCACGTCATCCACCAGCGTGAGTTGCGGACGGAAGCGCAACCATTCGTGGGTCGCTGCGGGAGGGAACTTGCGAAGGTTTCGGACAACTTCCGTGACCACCCACGGGCTGGCCATGAGCGTCCAGCCATTGGCGGGTGCGAAATCGAACATCGCACGTGAAGACCCACGGGCTGAACCGCAGGCGGCCAGCAACACGCTGGTGTCCAAGAAGAGCTTCATGCCCCCGCCAAGAAGCGCTGATGCCCGGCCTCATCCTCTGCAATCCACCGGTCCAACTGTTCGCGCGGGATGTCGCGCGGCGGCGGAAGCGCCCCGCTCGCCGCGTGCAAGCGAGTGGCCAGAAACAGCAACAACTTCTGCTGCTGCTCGGCAGGCAGGGAGTCGGCGGCCGTCTCGATTTCGGCGAGCGTGCTCATGGAAAGAGGCTAACTGCGTTGCGCTGGCCCGACAAGCGCGGCTTGCGATGCTCCCGGCCACGCAGGTTTTTTGGGCGGAACAACGTAGAAAGGCGTCAGTATTGTCCATGACACTCGCCCGCAACACGGAATAGCTGTTGGAACCATGTGCTGAACGTTGCTAAAATACTCACCGAACTCGCCGACGAGATGAAGCTGTTCATACGCCTTCGCGCCCCGTGCCTCACCCAGCAAGGCGACTGCGTGGC
>CAIPBN010000186.1 GCA_903863315.1 uncultured Verrucomicrobiota bacterium
CCTGGGACAACTACGACGCCGTAGGCCAATGGCGCACCCGTGAGAAGGTCCTGGCGGGAGTCGGTGCGGACCCCGTGATCAACCCTGCCGGGGTCCTGCCCGACGGCCGCGCGTTCAAGGAGCCCACCGAGTTCAAACGCCTGCTGCTCGAAGATCGCGACAAGGTCGCCCGCGCCTTCATCGAGCATCTCTGCACTTACGGCCTCCGCCGCGCGCTCGCCTTTGACGACCAGGACGGCATCAAGGCAATCCAGGCCGAAGCGAAGAAATCCCAATACCGGGTCAAAGACATCGTCCGTGCCGTGGCGATGTCCGATCTCATGCGCAAACGCTGACAAGACCCGTCACCCCACCGACTCCACCAATCATCGTCGTTCAATGAGCGTTCAATTTCGTCATCTCGCTTTCGCCTTCCTGCTGCTGAAGGGAACCTTGGTGCGGGCTGAAGCATCCGCAAACCTGGCCGCCAGCAAGGTGCCGCTGTCTTTTATCGAAAAGCACTGCGTGGACTGTCACGACAACGCGACCGCGGAGGGCGATTTCCGGGCGGATTTGCTGGGCAAGAGTCTCGGCGATCCGTCGAGCCACAAAGCCTGGAGCCGGGTGCTGGCGCGGGTGCAAAGCGGCGAGATGCCTCCGGCGAAGAAAAAGGAACGCCCGCCGGAATCGGAGGTCATCGCGGCGCTCGGGGCGTTGAAGACCTCATTTCACGAGGAGGCGCTGGCCCGGCACGCGGAAGCCGGCCGCGTCCGCGTGCGCCGTCTCAACCGGCTCGAATACGAGAACACCGTCCGCGACTTGCTCGGCATCGACACGCCGCTGCGGGATATGCTGCCGGAGGACGACCTGCGCGATGGCTTCAGCAACCAGACCGCGGCCCTGAGCATCTCGCCGGTCCACATTCAGCAATACATGGCGGCGGCGGACCGCGCTCTGGAGGCGGCCAGCGTCCGCCAGGCACGGCCGGAGACGAAAACGCACCGGTTCGCTTTCAACGATGAGGCGGAAAAGCCGTGGTCCGCCTACGCGCACAACAGGCTCCAGTGCAATCTGCACGGCGAGGACCTGCACTTCTTCCTCGATACCCACATCGAGGTGCCCGTTGCCTTGCGGCAATTTGAGGCGGTGACGCGGGACACGCCGGGCAGGTATCGCATCCGCATCACGACCGAAGCTCGTGACACGACGAATGGCGAGGATCTCATCTACAGCGTCTGGCTCGCCGCGGGCGGCAAGCGGCGGGAATTGCTCGGCCACTTCGACGCGCGGCACCGCAGGGAGAGCGTGGTCGAGCTGACCCGTTCGTTTGACCGCAGTGAGACCATCATCATCGCGCCCTATCGCATGGCCAAGGTGAGATTGGACGCGGGTTACAGCGTCTATTTGCCGGACAAGCAGGAGAAGATTCCCAAGGGCTGGCATCACATCAGCAATCCGAATCCGCCCATCGCCACGGTGGGGCCGGCGATTGTGGTGAAGCCCGTGGAGATCACCGGTCCGCTGATCCAGAACTGGCCCACACCGGGACACCGGCTACTCTATGGCGACCAAGCGGAACTCGCCCCCGCCGCGGAGGTCGCGAAAACGGCGCGGGTGCCGGATTCGATCGTCCGTCCGGTGCGGGCGAATCGGCAACTGAAGGACACCGTCACCGTCCGGTTGCCGGCGGAAAAAACGGAAGCGGCCATTCGCGAGGCGCTCACCCGATTCGTCGGTCGCGCGTTCCGCCGTCCTGCGACTGCCGAGGAGGTC
>CAIPBN010000187.1 GCA_903863315.1 uncultured Verrucomicrobiota bacterium
CACCTTGGGCACGTTGATCAGCTCGGGTGTTCCGATTCTCCAGTCCCTGAACATTGTCCGGGAAACCTCCAGCAACATCATGTTTGCCGAGGCCGTTCAAAGCATTCATGACAGCGTCAAGGAGGGCGAAACCATCGTCGGGCCGCTGGAGGCCTCCAAAATCTTTCCGCCGATGGTCGTTTCCATGGTGGACGTTGGCGAGCAGACCGGTGCGCTGCCGGAAATGTTGATGAAGGTGGCAGACAATTATGAGGAAGAGGTGGACAACGCCGTGTCCGCCATGACCTCGCTGCTCGAACCGATCATGATCGTCTTCTTCGCCGTCATCGTCGGCAGCATCGTCATCGCGATGTTCCTGCCGCTCATCAAGCTGATGGACTCACTCGGCGGCGGCGACAAATAGTGCGTCCCGGTTTACGGCTACGCGAAAGGCCCGCCAGACTGGCGGGCCTTTTCTTTCGGGCGCGGCTGCGTGGCCGAATCCTTGCCAGCCACACCGGGGCACCCTTACGCTTGGCCCATGACGAATGACGAAGCTCTGCGCCTGTTCCGCGAAACCGGCGCGCTCCTCGAAGGCCACTTTGTCCTGCGCAGTGGACTGCACAGCCGCCAGTTCTTCCAGTGCGCCCTCGCCTTGCAGCAAATGCCCATTGTGGAGCGCTTTGGCGCGGCCCTGGCCGAGAAACTGCGTCCGCTGAGCGCTGCCACGGTGATCGCGCCTGCCATGGGCGGACTGGTAATCGGACAGGAAGTGGCCCGCCAGCTCGGCGTGCGCTTCATCTTTGTGGAAAAGGAGGAGGGCAAGCTTGTCCTGCGTCGCGGTTTCAAGATCGCTGCGGGCGAACGGTTGCTGGTGGTCGAGGACGTGGTCACCAAGGGCGGTCGTGTGCAGGAGACGATGGACATCGTTCGCGCCCACCATGGCGTTGTGGCTGGGGTGGCGATGGTCGTGGACCGTTCCGGTGGCGGCGTGAATCTGGGCGTGCCCACCTTCAGCCTCATCAAGCTCGACGTGGAGACCTTCCCGGCGGACCAGCTCCCGCCTGACCTCGCCGCCACCCCCGCCACCAAACCCGGCAGCAAGTGACGCGATGCTCGCGGGTGGGCGGCATCGAGAGCCATCTGTCTCCGCCAAGCCGTTGGTTTGCATCCCTGCCCGCGCCTGTTAGCCTTCCGGCATGGCGTTCGACTCATTCCGGGACTGGATTCACGCACTAGACAGGGCAGGGGAGCTGACCCGTATCAGACAGCCGGTCGCCACCGAGCTGGAGATCACCGAGATTGCTGACCGCGAGATGAAGAAGCCCGGTGGCGGCAAGGCGTTGTTGTTTGAAAAGCCCACCGTCAACGGCGTCGTCTCGCCGTTTCCCGTGGCCATCAACACTCTCGGCTCGCACAAGCGCATGGCCATGAGCATGGGCGCGGAAACCGTGGAAGAAGTGGCGAACGAACTTGGCGCGCTGATGAAAGCCAAGCCGCCGACCTCCATGCGCGAGGCAATGAAACTCCTGTCACTCGCCCTCGACCTCCGCCACGCGAAACCAAAGACCGTAAAAAGCGGTTCGTGCAAAGACGTGATTCAGAAGTTTGATGCACCCGCACCCGCCAAGAGCTGGCCACCTGCTCCGGATTGGCAGAAGGGCACTACGCCGAATCCGCCGACCCTCCTCAACCTCCCCATCCTGAAATGCTGGCCGCTGGACGGCGGCCGTTTTATCACGCTGCCGTGCGTCGTCACGCGCGATCCCGACACCGGGGATCGCAATCTCGGCATGTATCGCATCCAGATCTACGACGAGAAAACCACCGGCATGCACTGGCAGTTGCAGAAAGTCGCCGCGCGCCATGGCCGTCGCTACTACGAAAAGGGCGAGCGCATGCCCGTCGCGATTTTCATCGGCGGCGATCCGATGTTTCCGTTTGCCGCCACCGCGCCAATGCCGGACGGACTGGATGAATTTCTGCTCGCCGG
>CAIPBN010000188.1 GCA_903863315.1 uncultured Verrucomicrobiota bacterium
ACTTCTCGGCGGCCACTCCGCGCCGACGAGTTCCTTGGGCAATTGCGTCGGGTCGGTCGGGTAGATGAGCGACAGGTCCATCTTCGACTTCGAGCCTTGGAGGAATTCTAGTTCCTCCGGTGCGCCGATGATGAGCCAGAGCACCTCGGCATCAGTGTCGTTGAACACCTGGCGCAACTGGTCCGGGCCGACCAGCACGCCGCCATGTTTGGGAACCGTCAACGTCTCCTCGCCCACGCGTAGGCGACCCGTGCCTTCGAGCACGAAGTAGAACTCTTCAGCGCGGATGTGTTTGTGCAGCGTGTTCGCGCTCTTCGGCGGCAATCGCCAGAGACGGGCGCCCATGTTCTCGCTCCCCGTGCGCTCCAGAAAATCTGCGTTCGGAATCTTCATCAGATTCGACGGACGCCAATGCAGGTCGTCCGGCGTGATGAGCCGGTAGCCTTGAAATGTTTTCATAGTTTTGTGCGGTAGGGCGGTGCTGCCACGCCACCCAAACTAGACCCTCAGCACGCCACGAAATCCTCTGGAGGCGTAGTAGGACTGCGCGCCGTTGCAGCCGATGAAGACGCGCCCGTAACTCCGACCGCCCCAGAGCGCACCGCCCTGCTCGCGAAAATCCGCCGGGGTGGCGATCCAGCTCGACGTCTTCGTGTCGAACTCGCCCAGCTTTTGCAGCGCGAGGTATTCCTCCTCCGTCAACACCACCACGCCCATGTCCGCCGCCGCATCCAGGACGCAGTTTTTGGGTTTGTGTTCCTTGCGCGCCTCCAACGCCGCGCGGTCGTAGCAAAAACTGACGCGGCCCTTGGGACTTTGCGCGGAACAATCCATGAAGACGAACTCGCCCGATTTTTTATCCTGCCCGACCACATCCGGTTCGCCGCCGGTGCGTTCCATTTCTGCGAGCGACCACAGCTTGTCCGGCCGGACCTCCAACCGCGCCTGCACTTTGGCCCACACCAAACCTGGGTGACGGGCCTTGTTCGCGTCAAACCGGGCCTGCAACGTCGCCAGCAGCGCGTCGCGTTGTTTGGGGGATAATTCTTTGTTCATCACTTCGCCTTTCGGGGTGGTTGCTCCGCTGCTCCTCCCACCTGCTGGATTTCCGCGTGCGCAAAGTTGGCTTGGTCCGCCGTCGTGTCCCGCTCCAAGAGACAGGTCTCTCGGCCGTCTTCATGCACTGCCCAGAGATGGTAGTGGGTCGCCACCCGGCCTTCAGAGCCCGAGCGGAATTGACGCACCTCGAGCCGACGGATCGTGTTCGTTGCCACCTCGGAACCGCGCCGCCACGGCAGCGGCCCGTGTTTAATCGTGATGCGTTCGGGCGTGACCTCCAACCGCGTCACGTTCACCAGCCGCCGGACCACGATGTAGAGGAAGACGACTCCCATGACGCCAAACGCCAGCATCAGCAGTCGAATTGGATCGTTCCACGGCATGCCGGCCAATTTGAAGGACAACAGCACCGGAATAGCCGCCGCTATCAATCCCAACGGCAGCAAGGCCCACGACGTCATGTTCCGCCAACTGATCGTGACGAGCAGTCCCGAAGACTTGCGCTCCAAACGCAGGCCATCCGGACGGGATGGCAAATCAACGGACGACTTCATGGTCAGGCTACGCGACGAACTCCGGCGTGAACTGGCCGCGCCAGCCGAAGGGGTTGCTCCGCGTCTGGTGGACGACATCCAGCTTTTGGTGGTCAAGGAACTTCATTTCAGCTTCTTGGCCGGAGCTTGGGAAGATTGCCCCTCTGCCTTCTCCGCCATGCGCGCCCGCGCGGACAGCACGGCCTCATGCAGCTTCTTCTGCAACTGCTCCTTCGGCAGCACGTCGGTCCAGTAGGACGACACGCGGATGCCGGACTTCTCCAAATCGAGCAACTCCACCGTCTCGCGACGCTGGCCCGCGCAGAGAATCAACCCGATGGGTGCTTCCTCGCCCGGCTTGCGTTCGTGACGGTCGAGCCAGCGCAGGTAGAACTCCATCTGGCCTTTGTCAGCGGGCTTGAACGCCTCCAGCTTCAAATCAATCGCCACCAGCCGCTTCAGCCCGCGATGGTAGAACAGCAGGTCGAGGTAATGGTCCTCGCCGTCCACCGTGATGCGCTTCTGCCGTTCGAGAAACGCGAAGCCGACGCCGAGTTCGAGGACGAACGCCTCGATTTCGCGCAGGATGGCCGCCTCCAAATCCTTCTCCGCGTAGGTATTTCGCAGGCCCAGAAAATCCAGGACGTAAGGATCGCGGAACACGAGGTCGGGCGTGAGCCTGTCCTCCTCGCGCAACGCCGCCAGCTCCTGCCGGATGAGCTTTTCTGGCTTCTTCGACAACGCCGTCCGCTCGAAAAGCATCCCGCCGATCTTCTTCCGCAGCGTCCGCACGCTCCACCGTTCGATGCGGCACATCTCGGCGTAGAAATCCCGCTTCAACTCATCCTGCTGCGGAACGATCTCCTTGAAATGACTCCAGCCCAATTGTCGCCGCAGTGTAGCGACAATTCGCTCGTCCGGAAACGCCTCGGCGAATTGCACCATGCGGCGAAGGTTCTTCTCGGCGAAGCCCCGGCCAAACTCCGCCTCCAATTGTCGCGACAGCGTAGCGACAATCTCCGCCCCATACTCCGCACGCTTCTCCTTGAGGATGTCCTGATGCACGCGGCGGCCGATGTGCCAGTAGAGCGTGACCAGCCCGGAATCCACCGCCCGCGCCACCTGCTCCCGCGCCGCGAGGATGAGTCCGCGCACCTCCACCAGCAACGGCGCGACACCGCGCGCGGGCTTGGCAGAGACTTTGGTGAGCGCAAGCTTCTTGGGCATAGCGAATTCAGGCTATGCGACGAACTCCGGCGTGAACTGGCCGAGCCAGCCGAAGAGGTTACCGCTTGGTCTCACGCCGGCTTTTCAACCACCTTGCCATTCTGCCAGACCACCACGGGCAGCTTCAGAGCCCGACTCTGCATCTCGACGTTCCTGGCCGCTCGGCGCAACGCGCGTTCAGCGCGCAGCACAAAGGGCGGAGTCTTGGTGGATTTTCTGATGTGTCCGATTGTCTTCATGCGCAAATCACTTTTCTCAAGGCATCAATATCATGGGCGGACGAAATGGCGAGCCGTTTGGCGGGCAGGCTGCGGCTGTCCCACACCGCCCAGCGCGTTGCCAGCGGCAAATAATCGTCGAGCAGATGGACAAGACTGCGCTTGAACCGACGACGAATGTCCGCCGCAGGAACGTGATGCCCGCCCTGTTTCACGCGCAGTCGAACACGGGCGACGGCTTGGGCAGGGCTGGAAAGCCAGAGGTAATGGAGTTCTATCTCGAATCCGAGTTTCCGCGCCCGCTGGAAAAGCCGGATGTAGGTCTTGCCGCTCAAAGTGGTTTCCAAGGCGAACGTCTCACGACGGCGCAGGCATTCATCCACCTGGGTGAGCAACAGCCGTGCGGCGCGCACCGCCCCGGCGCTGGGCTTGAGCGGGGAAAGCCCGCGCGCAATTTCATCGGCATTGAGGAAACGCAGGCACTTTACTTCCTTGGGCAGAAACTCCTTCGCG
>CAIPBN010000189.1 GCA_903863315.1 uncultured Verrucomicrobiota bacterium
CCTCAAAACCGGCAAGGCGGCGGGCATCCTGGCACCGGTGGAGGAGGACGCCCGACACTGGCTGAAGCTGGGCTTCAACTTCGTGGCCGTCGGCTCCGACCTCGGCGTGCTGGCCCGGGGCACGGAAGCGCTGGCGGCCAAGTTCAAGGCATGAACGTCCCCGCCGAACAACTGGCCCATCAGGCCGCCACCCTGCTGCGCGCCTGGGAGATGGACGAGGAAAGCATCGCCGCCACGGTGGAAGTGATGCTTTACGCCGACCTGCGCGGCATCGAATCGCATGGCGTGTCCACGCTCACGCTCTATGACGAATATCGCCGCTCCGCAAAACTGACGGTTCGCCCGCAAGTCCGCGTGGTGCGTGAAACGCCGGTGACCGCAGTGGTGGACGGCGATGGCGGACTGGGCCATCTGCCCTCGTTGCGCGCCATGCGGCTGGCCATTGAGAAGGCCAGCAAATGCGGCGTGGGCGCGGTGTCGGTGCGGAATTCCAACCACTTCGGGGCGGCGGGTGCCTACGCGATGATGGCTCCCCCCAAGGGGCTGATTGGCTACGTGACCAGCGCGACGTGGCGGCCGGGCATCGTGCCGACATTTGGCGCGGATGCGATGCTGGGGACCAACCCGATTGCCTTCGCCGCACCGGTGAAGAGCGGTCCGCCGTTCTGCCTGGACCTGGCCACCAGCACAGTGGCCTTCAACAAGGTGAAGATGGCGGCCTGGCATGGCAAAGAGCTGCGGCCCGGCTGGGCAATGGACGCCGCCGGCCAGCCGCTCACGGACGCCGCAGCAGCGGTGAAAAGCATCCGGCTGACGCCCTTGGGAGGCCTGCCAGAAATGAGCAGCCACAAAGGCTACGGCCTGGCGACAATGGTGGAGATCCTGTCCACGACCTTGAGCGGATCGTTCTTCGCGGCCACGCGGCCCCAAGATCATCCGGACGCACCGCGCCACAACGTCGGCCATTTCTTCCTCGCCCTGGACCCCAAGGCCTTCCGCGAGGAGGGCGAGTTCGAGGCGGATTTGGAGGCCATGCTCGCCGCGCTGCGGGCCACCCGCCGCGCGGAGGCCGAACAGCCGGTGCTGGTGGCCGGAGATCCGGAACAGGTGCAACTCACCACGCGCAGCCGGGACGGGATTCCGTTGTCCGAGGAGCTAGTGACGACGCTCCGAAAACTGTGCGAGGTAGTGGGAGCGCCCTGGCTGCTGGCCTAGCTGCGGCTAACCTCACCGCCCGGGATCAAATCAGCTCGGGAATCGGGTTGCCCCGCAGCAGCACCGGGCTGGGCTGGCCAAACTGATTGTGGAAGACCGTGTCCGTGGGCACGCCCATCTGGTGGTAGATGGTGGCCAGCACGTCATTGAAATGCAGGGGCCGGTCCAGCGGCAGATCGCCGGCCTTGGTGCTCGAACCCAGCACGACGCCGCGCTTCAACCCGCCACCAGCCAGCATCACGGAGAACACCTTCTCCCAGTGATCGCGGCCGGCATTCGCATTGATCTTCGGCGTGCGGCCAAACTCGCCATACATCGCCACCAGCGTGGTGTCCAGCATGCCCCGCTCATCGAGGTCATCCAGCAAGGCGCTCACCGCCATGTCCATCGGCGGCAGGAGGCGGTGCTTCATCAGGTTGAAGTTGTCCTCGTGCGTGTCCCAGTCCTGCCCGCGCTCCTGGTTCAACGTGTAGTTCAGCAAGGTGAAGGGCACTCCCGCCTCGGCCAGCCGGCGGGCGAGCACAGTCTGCTGGCCCCAAAGGTGATGACCGTAGCGCTCGCGCAAACGCAGGGGCTCACGCGTGAGATCAAAGGCCCCGCCCGCCGCGCCGCCCGCCAGCATCTCCACCGCGTGCCGGTGATACTTGTCGAGCCCCTCAATCTCATCGCGACGGGCCTGGCCGTCAAAGGCGCGCAGCAGCGTGAGACGGTCCTCCAAGCGCTCTGCGGAAAGTCCCTGGCTCAAGCGCAGATCCGGCGGGCCCGTGAAAGCGGTGCGCGCGTGCTCAGGCGGCAGACCGGATTCCAGCGGCTCGTAAGCCACGCCCAGCGGACCGGCTCCGCCGTAATGCACACGGTTCCCGAGCTGGCCCGAGTGCGGAATGGCGACGTAGGGCGGCAGCAGCGGAGCACGGGTGCCGCAGGCACGGGCAATCACCGCCCCGATGCTCGGGTGCGACAGGTTGCGGTTCTTCGCCTCGACCGAGGCATCCGGCAGATCGCCGCCGGTCAATGTCTGGTAGATCGCCACCGGATGGCTGGGCGAGTCCACGTAGCAACTGCGGATCAGGTTGAACTTGTGCGCCCGTTTGGCCAGCAGCGGCAGGTGCTCGGCGAAGTGGATGCCCGGCAGCGTGGTGGGGATGCTCCCGAACTCACTGCGATACGCGGATGGCGCGTCGGGCTTGGGATCAAAGCTCTCGTAGTGCGACAAGCCGCCTTGCAGGTAAATCAGGATGACCTGTTTGGCCGGCGCGTTGTTACGGACAGTTTCCTTGGCGCGCAGCAATTCTGGCCACAGCAGCGCCCCCGCAACCGCACCGCCACTCTTGAGCCAATGACGGCGGCTGAGGACGGCGTAACTGTTTGTTTCAGGGCGGAAAGGCAAGGCGCAGTGGATTGGCTGGTTGGTGACGGCTGGTCTAAATTCGCGGAGTTGGACGTAACCCGCGCGGCGGGACATTCGTTTTCTTGTGGGCGAATGCAGCAGCTGGCCTCACCCACCAGCGCCCGCCGTTACTTCTTGTCCTTCTGGCGGAGGATGTCCGCATGCACCCGCGCCACATCGCCCATGTAGCCGTTCTGGTTGGCGCGCTCGGCGGCCTTGAAGATGTATTCGCGGGCCTGCTTGGCGTCCCCGATGGCCTCGAAGTAGATGCCGAGGTAGAGGTGCGCGTAAAACATCGGCTCGCCGGAACGCGTCTCAGCGGGCGCGGCCTTGGCCGTGGCGAGCACGTCCTCCGGCTTGAGCTTCCCGGCGAAGAGCTGATGGACCTGGGCCATCGGAATGCGGCCGTCGCCCTCGATGGGAATCAACCCCTTCTTCGCCTTCTCCAGCCCGTCGGCGCGCGCGGCGCAGAGGAAGTGCCACACGGCGTTCTCCACGTCGTTCGAGTTCACCGTCTGGTGGATCTCGAACTGCTCCTTCCCGTCCTTGAACCGGCCCGCGTAGTAAAGCGCGATGCCCCGCTGCCAGTGATGCGGTTTCTGGGCCGGCTCAAATTCCAGCACCTTGTCGAAGTCCGCGATGGACTCGGCCATCTTGCCCGCCTTGAAGTGCGCCTCGCCCCGCGCCTGCCATGCGCCGGCGGCCTTGGCGTCCAGCTTGATGACCTCGGAGTAATCAGCGGCGGCCTTCAGATACTGGCGTTGCGTGTTGTGCAACTGCGCGCGCAGCAGCCAGCTCTGCGGCTGCTTCGGCGCGGCTTCGATGAGCTTGCCCGCGAGCGTGATGGCTGCGGGGATGTCGCCCTTGCGGTAGGCCGCAATGGCCTCCTGCGCAATGGCGCTCGTGTCGGCTTCCTTCGGACGGAGCGGCTGGGCGGAGGCGTGCGCGGCGGCGAGCAGCGTCGTGACGGCAATGGCAATGGATTTCATGAGGGTGCAGGTCAGCGGCCGGCGGCGACAAATTTAAGCCGGCAGTAGTCTTCGTAGCGATGGAACGACGGGAACTTGAGCGGCGCACAGCTCGTCAGATCGGGCGACTCGTGATTCTTCGAGTAATCGTAACGGCACAGCGCGAAACCCCACGTGTCGCCCGTCTTGGGTCCGCCGCCCGTGCGGTGGAAGTCCTTCCACGGAATGCGCCCTTCCACCGACCAGCCAGTGTCATTGTCGCGCCAGTCGTTCAAGGTCCCCTGGCGCACCACTGTGGTCTGCATCGCGAACTTTCCGTCCGCCGCCGAACTTTTCGCCCGGCGCAAGCCACCCGCCCCGCGCGAGGGCAGGAAGGTGTGGAGGCGCGCGTTCAGCGGATTGACCTGGAATTCATAGTAGCCATTCGCCTGCTCGGCTGGCTTGAAGAACAGCTCGAACACGTCGTTGTCCCACAGATTGCCGTTGGTCTTGGTTTCATCGGCGTAAAGATCCGCATCCTCCATCTCGGCATGGAAGTAGATGAACTCGTCGTCCCAGAGCAGGCGCGCCTTCGTCTTCGTCCGGCCCTTCCGATCCGCCCAGAACGCGACAAACGACTCGATGATCGCCGCCTGCTGCCACGCCGGCTCGTCCGCCTTGCCATCCAGCTTGATGGGGCCGGTCGCCCGCCGGCACTCGTGGCTGGTGGGGATGTCCAGCGTCGTGGCGGCCGAGGCTGACAGAACAGCAAGGCACAACAACAGCGCGGCAGTCACGATGGGTTTCACGCCCGCACGATAGGAAGCCCGCGATGCGGTTGTCACCTCAGTTTTTTTGGAGCTTGGACCATTGGCCGCCGTTTTCTAGTTTCTGGCTGCTATGAATCCATTCCGCCTCGCCGTGCTGGCTGTCGCGTCTTGCCTCGCATCGGCTGCCACACTTTCCGCCGCCGATTACAAGGTGCCGCAGAAGGACCTTGGCTTCCCCACTTACAAGAACGCCCCGCCCGGCAAACAGATGTCCGGGCAGCACGCCCCGGCCACCACGCCCGCGCTCTCGCCGGAGGAGGCGCAGCAGAAGTTCACGCTGCCACCGGGCTTCGAAATTCGCCTCTTCGCCAGCGAGCCGGAGGTCGTGAACCCCGTCGCGATGACGTGGGACGAGCGCGGTCGGCTGTGGGTCGTGGAGCTTTACGAGTATCCGCTCGGCGCGAAGCCCGGCGAGAAGGGCCGCGACCGCATCAAGATTCTCGAAGACACCGATGGCGACGGTCGCGCGGACAAAGTCACGGTCTTCGCC
>CAIPBN010000190.1 GCA_903863315.1 uncultured Verrucomicrobiota bacterium
CTCCAAATCAATCAGCCCGCCCTCCGCGTGCACCCGCTCGGACACGCGCCGCAGCGGGAACACCGGCACGTCGAACCGCTCCTTGTGCCCGAGGATGAGGAACGCACCGAGCGTGTGGGCCTTCCCGCCAGAGCGGAAGATTTCGTATTCCGTGTTGCGCGGATACCAGACGTGCGTCGGGTCCAGCACCACGGGCTGCCCGCCGAAGGACCCCTTCATGTTCTTGTCACTGAGCGACGGCGGCATCGTGTCCACCGTGGTCCAGTCAATCATCGGCAGCGCCACGTTCACGTCCTCGGCGAGCATGGCGGACGCCAGCTCGGCGGGCGCGCGGTGGTTGTGGACGTCGCCGCTGAACCACCCCCGCTCGGCCATGTTCACCCAGCGCTTGAGCGGCAGCTTCACCTCGACGGGTTTGGCCGCGACGGTGAAGTGGTTCGTCAGCGGCAGATACTCCTTCCCGCGCTCGACGACGGCGGTGTAGCGCCCCGGCGGCAGCTCCGCGACCCACTGGTGCGCCGAGAGCGTGGTGTGGAACTCGACCGAGTTCGTGTTGAGGCCACTCTTGCGCTCGTAGCGCACGGCGGAGCCGAACGGCGGGACGGACTTGGGGAAATGCCATTTGCCATCCGCATCGCCGCGCAAGTAAAGCCGCGCGGCGACGGGTTTGCCGGTGGCGGCGTCCGTGATGTCGCCATAGACGGGAACGGTCTGGGCGGCGGCGTGGCTGGCGGCATACGCGAAGAACAAGCCAGCCGCGAACCGAATGAGTAGCTTGGGCATGGGAAAAACCTACCTTTCCCCTGCCCGCTGGGAAACCGGGAAATTGCCGCCCGACTGCCCAGCGGGCAAAGAACAAGGCACCGCCCAAATGCACCCGACAGACCTTGGCCGCTAAAATCAGACTTGCACCGACCCTGCATTGATGGCTAACTCGCCGCTCTTTGGTTCGAAATCAGGATTTTTATGGCACGTATTTGTGAACTGACCGGCAAGCGCCCCATGAAGGGCAGCAAGATTTGGCGCAGTGGTAAGCCCAAGCGTGAAGGCGGCATCGGCACGCACGTCACGGCCATCACCAAGCGGCGCTTCTTCCCCAATCTCCAGCGCGTGAAGGCGGTCGTGAACGGCGAAGTGCGCTACATCCGCGTGACCGCCGCCGCCATCAAGAAGGGCCTGGTCGTCAAGCCCATGAAGCGGACTTGGAAGAAGACGGACGCCCCCAAGGCGGCCTAGTCTTCGTCCCGCAGCTTTCCCGCGGCATTGAGCCTTCCCTCCGGGGCTGGCATCGGTGCCGCGTTTTTGCGTTTTGGGGCAAAGCCCACTTTGCCAGCCCGGCCGGCCAAAAGGATGACTTTTGTCCGGCAGGCAACTCCCTCAGACTGCCGGCGTGGCTGCCCCAAACCGCTCCATCTCCGTGGTCATCCCGACGCTGAACGAAGCGGCGGAACTCCCGGAAACCCTGCGGCAGTTGCGGCTGGTGCCCGAAGTGACGGAAATCATCATCGCCGACGGCGGGAGCCAGGACGCCACGATGTCCTTGGCGCGGGCAGCCGGCTGCCAGGTGGTTTCCAGTCCGCCCGGCCGGGGCCGGCAGATGCGGGAAGGAGCCAATCCAGCCACGGGGGATTGCCTCTTGTTTCTGCACGCGGACACCTGGCTGCCGCCCCACGGAGGCCGGGCCCTGCTCGACTGCCTTGCCCGCCCGGGCGTGGTGGCGGGCGGGTTCTACAAAGTCTTTCGAGACCCGCCCAACTGGCTGGTGCGCGGGTCGCGCTTCAAGTGCTGGTGGCGGTTGCTCGTGGCGCGGCGGGTAATGGCGGACCAGGGAATCTTCCTGCGCCGTGAAACCCTGGCGCAAATCGGTGGAGTCCCGGAGGTGCCCCTGATGGAAGAGTTTGAGCTGTGCCAGCGGCTGCGACCACTGGGCCGCCTCGCCTTGGCGGACGCAACCGTGCAAACCTCGGCGCGGAAGTTCCGCAAGCTGGGCGTGCTGCGGACCTACTGGCTGATGTGGCGGGTGACGCTGGGCTACTACCGAGGTGTGCCGCTGGAGGAATTGCGGCGGTGGTATGAAGGGGGAGGCGTAAAACGTAAGGCGTAGGGAGGACGGACTCCAGAGCCCCCTTCCGTTTTACGTTTTACGTTTTACGTTCCGTGCCACACTCACCCCATGTTCCGGCTCGGGCCACTTGAACTTCAGTCGAACCTGTTCCTCTCGCCACTGGCGGGCTACACGAACCTGCCGTTCCGGCTCGTGATCCGCGAGGTAGGCGGCGTGGACTTGTGCACAACGGACCTCGTCAACGCGCGCTCGCTGCTGGAGCGGAACAAGAAGGCGCTCAAGCTCATCGAAACCAACGAGCGCGACCGGCCGCTGGCGGTGCAGCTTTTCGGCTCCGTGCCGGAAGAAATGCGCGACGCGGCGGCGGACTTGGAGCAGCGCGGCATCGCCAGCGTGGACATCAACATGGGCTGCCCCGTGCGCAAGGTCTGCCGCGTCGGCGGCGGCTCCGCGATGATGACCGAGCACGAAAAGACGGCCGCGCTGGTCAAGGGCATGGTCAACGCCGTGAAAATCCCCGTGACGGCGAAGATGCGCCTCGGCTGGGACGACGACAACATCACCGCGCCGGACCTGGCCCGCGTGCTGGAAGACGTCGGCGTGGCGGCCATCTTCGTCCACGGTCGCACGCGCGAGCAGGGTTTCAGCGGGACGGTGAACCTGGCGGGAATTCGCAAGGTCGTCGAAGCGGTGAAGCGCATTCCCGTCATCGGCAACGGCGACGTGACCACGCCGGAGGCGGCGAAGAAGATGTTCGACGACACCGGCTGCGCGGGCGTGAGCGTCGGGCGCGGGGCGTTTTACAACCCGTGGATTTTCGCGCAGACGCGGCACCTGCTGGCGACGGGCGAGCTGCTGCCGGAGCCCAAGTTCGAGGAGCGCGTGCGCGTGATGTGCCGGCACCTGGACCTGATGGTCGAAGTATTCGGCGAGGAGCATGGCTGCCGGATGTTCCGCAAGGTCGCGCCGTGGTATGCGAAGCGGTTCGGGCCGGTGAACGAGTTCAACAAGAAGGTCGTAAGCATCGGCAGCCGCGCGGAATTCCACGACGTGCTGGAGCGCTATCTGCGCTGGCGGCAGCAATTCTGTGACGGTGATGGCCACCTGCTACCGCGCTACGCGCTGGCCCCGATGGTGGCCAGCTTCATGCAAGATCCGGCCTCTGCGCAGCGGCAAAGCGTGCCGGTGCCCAAGGGTCCGGTGGAGGTGTGGTGAAGTTCAAGGTTGAGCGCGCCTAACCGGCCCCTTGGACAAATAAAAAGGGCGGCTCTGGAAATCAGAGCCGCCCATTGAATTTGAAGGGTGTTTACTAGTGCTTCGCGGCGGCCGTGCCATCCAGATGCACCGCCTTGTAGCCGCCGATGGACTTGAAGTAGAGGAGGATGCCCAAGTAGAGCACCGCCATCATCGCGGGAATAGCCGAGTCGGCCACGAGCGTCCGGCGATCGCCGGCGATGGACGCCTCAGCGGCAGCCTTCTGCTCGGGAGTGCGCTTGGCGGCCTCCACCTTCTGGGCGTCACCGAGCTTGGTGCCATCCAGACCAGTGGCCTCGCTGAAGAAGAGGAAGGAGCTGGGCTTCTCAGCCTTGAACTGGGCGTAGGCGGCCGGGTTGGCCTTCTGCAATTCCTCGCCGGCGAAACGATCCTTCGCGTAGCCAAGGCCAGGCGATCCAATCATGCCCGCCGACATCATACCGATGCCGCCCATGATGGAGATGGCGATGGCTCCCGTGCGCGGGAAGCGGTCAGAGGCGACGGCCAGCATCGTCGGCCAGAAGAACGTCTTGCCGATGCCATAGACAGTCAGGGCGAGCAACGCGCCGCCGAAGCTGGTGATGCCACTGACGAGGTTCAAGCCCACGCAGGCCAGCACGGCGCACAGAAGCAGGATGCCCACGGGGGTAAGCCCAATTTTCTTTTCGATGAAGTCGGCGCAGAAGCGGAGCGCGAACATCGTCGCGGAGGTGAACACGAAGAGGATCTTGCCCTGCTCGGAACTGAGGATGTTGCCGGTGATGTTCTGAATCCAGCCGTCGGTGCCAAGCTCCACCGCGCCAACCAGGGCGTGGGCCACGAACAGCACGAACAGCAGCACCGACCCCATGGAGAACTGGGTCATCACCGCTACCACGACGAGCAGCGCGCCGCCAATGCCGTAGGCGATGGGAGCAGACAGCCCGAGCGTGTCCTTGCAGAAAAGGGCGAGCAGACCGCACACGACCAGGCCGCCGAGGATGCCGACATCCTTGAGCATTTCACCGAGGCTCAGCCCCTTCTCCGAGGCTTCCGATTTCGGGAAGCTCTGGCCGAAGAACATGATGCCGTAGGCCACGGTGGGGATCAGGTAGAGCGACAACTGAATCTTCCAGTTCATCTTCATCTGGTCGTCCAGCACCCAGCCCAGCACGCCACCGATGATGAGGCCGGCAGGCCAGCTCGCGTGGAGGATGTTGAGGTAGTGCGTGCGGTTGTGCGGGAAAAGCGTGGCGACGAGCGGATTCGCGACGGCTTCCAGCGTGCCGTTGGCGAAGGCGAAGATGAACATGCCCCACTTGAGCATGTCGAAGGCGTTCTCCTTGCTCGTGGCACCGAAGGTCACGAAGGCGGACAAGACGTGCAGGGCGAAGGCGACGACGACCAGCTTGCCGTAGCCAATCTTGTCGCACACCACGCCGCCGATGATGATGCCGAAGCAGAAACCGGTGAAGCCAGCGCCGCCAATGGCACCCAACTGCGCGCCGGTGAAACCAAACTCGGATCCCCAGTTGTCAAAAATGCCGCCGCGGATGGCGAAGCCGACGCCGGCGGCAAGAATCGCCATGAAGCCGGCCCAGAGGAGCCGTTTGGCGTTGGGCGCGATGGCCTCGTTGGAAATCGTTTGGTCTTCGGTCATAGTTTTACTGGCTTGATGGTTTCGTTACAGGGACTGACTAGAGGGTGAACGCCGGCAGCTTCACAATCGCGCCGCCCTTCTGGGCTGACTCGTGGGCGCAGAGGCCCACGCAGGTCCAGTTGGCGGACTGCTTGGCGTTCGGGAAGGGATCGCGGTTTTCTACGAGGGCCATCGCGAACTCGTGCGCGAGGTGCGGGTGGCTGCCACCGTGGCCGCTACCTTGGGTGAAACTTAGGTGCGTCTTCTTGCTGGAGTCGTAAACACCTTGGGTGGTGTATTTGGCGATGCTCTTGGGCAGGCGCTTGGCGAAGTCGGGGCACTTGACCGGCTTGGGAATCTTAGGTTCGGGCTTCTTCGCCGTGTGCAGGATCAACGGCTCGTGCTCGACCAGCGGCCACTCGACGGACTGCTTGTCGCCATAGACATCAATGCTCTCGCGATACTGCCGGGCGGTGTCGAAGAGCGAACGGATGATGCGGGCGTTGACGTCTGTGTCCTTGAACTTGATGTGCGCAGTCTCGACGGCGAAGGGGGAGCTGTATTTCTCGATCAACTCCTTGCGGATGGTGCCGGAGCCGAAGCAGCTCACGTATTCGGCGGGCTTGCCGATGAGTCCGGCGACCGGACCGACGCAGTGCGTGGCATACCACATGGGCGGGAGGCCAGGCCAGTAGTTGGGCCAGCCGTCCATGTCCTGCTGGTGCGAGGCCTGGACGAACTGGAGCTTGCCGAGCTTCCCGTCGTCCAGCAGCTCCTTCATGAAGAGATACTCGCGGGCATACACGACGGTCTCCATCATCATGTATTTGAGGCCGGTCTGCTTGACGAGGTCCACGATCTTCTTGCAGTCGGCGATGCTCGTGGCCATGGGCACGGTGCAGGCGACGTGCTTGCCGGCTTTGAGCGCGGCGATGGACATCCACGCGTGATCGGGGATGGGAGAATTGATGTGGACCACGTCCACGGCGGGGTCTTTGAGCAGCGCGGCGAAGTCCTGATAACGCGTCTCGACGCCGAAGTAATCGCCGACGGCGTTGAGTTTTTTCTCATCGCGCTGGCAGATGGCGTAGCAGGTGGTGTGGGGATGCTTCTGCCAGAGCGGGATGAATTCCGCTCCGAAACCGAGTCCGACAATGGCGACGTTGATTTTTTTGCTCATGAGTTAAGGCTGGTTGGCGTTACCACCCGAGGGTGTCGCCTGCCACCGCGTCCAGCCATGAGTTCCTGCGCATTTCTTTCTGAGAATTTTCCGCCGGGCGGGGACGCCAAAAGCGTTCCAACCTGTTTTCTTGGGCGGCAGCGCGCCGAGTAAAACCGCCCCGCCGCGCGACCGTCAACGGGAAACTTCCCGGCCGCGCCCACCGGGCCGGCGGCCGGTGTCAGGACCGGCTGGATAGGCGTTTCCCTTATCCACCCTAAACCTTTACCAGCGCCACGGACTGGGGCGCGGCCCAATTGTTGCCCCC